>CBFGNE010000017.1:0-14429 GCA_965649995.1 uncultured Mucilaginibacter sp. | reverse complement strand
TATTTATGAAGAGAACGCTTACCTGCCTGTGCTTTGTATTATTAATTCTTGGCTGTAAAAAAGACAAGCCGGAAATCACCACCCCGCCGGACAACTCGCCCGATTTCACTTTTACTTTAGAGGTAAAAAACAATACCGGCAAAATAAGCCAGGATGTTTTGGTAGAAGTAAACGGCGATAAATTAAGCGGCTACACACCCGAGCCCGAAGCGGACATGAACCTTACAGCCACGTTTACTACAAAAAACGGTGCTGTTGTAAAAGTAGGCGACGCAGTGCAAACCAGTGGTGTTACCCGCAACGATTTTAGTAAGCCTGTAGTTTATAAAGTA
Source organism: uncultured Mucilaginibacter sp. (assembly GCA_965649995.1). Lineage (GTDB taxonomy): Bacteria > Bacteroidota > Bacteroidia > Sphingobacteriales > Sphingobacteriaceae > Mucilaginibacter. The sequence continues at coordinate 14,097 of CBFGNE010000017.1, read as the reverse complement.
ACAAAGGGCAGCGATGTTAAAACCTTCACGGTAACTATTTCTAACTTTACGGGCCTGCCTGTTTTTACAATTACTACCGCCAGCCCGGTGGTATCTAAAGATGATTATGTTGATGGTACGCTCAGCATCAATACTATGGGTTTGTATACACAGGAGGTAACAACAATCCCAACCCAAATAAAAGGCCGCGGCAACTCCACATGGGGGATGCCTAAAAAACCATACCGGTTAAAATTCACTTCAAAAAATGCGATGCTTGGGCTGCCGAGTGCAAAAAACTGGGTGCTGTTGGCCAATTATGCCGATAAAACATTAATGCGCAATTACCTGGTATTTGGGTTAGCCCAAGCAGCAAAATCTGATTTTGCGCCCCATGGCATCCCGGTAGAAGTGATTATGAACGGCGATTACGTAGGGAATTACCTGCTTACAGAACAGGTAGAAATTAATGCCACCAGGGTGAACATCCCCGAACTGAAAGCAACCGACGTAAGCGCTACTGCCATTACCGGTGGTTACCTGATAGAACTGGACCAGCGTAATGGCGAAATAGTGCACTGGGTTACTGATAAAAACCTGCCTATGAACCTGCGCTCGCCCGAGGCGCCAAACGCCGAGCAACTGAATTATATTAAAACATATATACAGAATACCGAGGCGGCTATATTTTCGGCAGATTTTGCCGACCCCGACAAGGGCTACGCCAAATACATTAACGTAGATTCATTCATCAGCTGGTTTTTTGTTAACGAAGTATTTAAAAACCAGGATGCGCAAAATTTTGCAAGCATGTTTTACTATAAAGACCGCGGCGGCAAATTGGGCATGGGGCCAGCCTGGGATTTTGACCTTGGTGCAGGCAACGTAGATTATAGCGATGCCACCAAACCCGAGGGTTGGTGGGTAAAAAACGGGACATGGATGACCCGCCTTTTTCAGGACCCCGCATTTGTGGCCAAGGTAAAAGCCAAGTGGGCAGAGCTGAAAGGCGGTGCCATCCCTGCTATGATGCTAAGCCTTGATAATACACAAGCAAGATTTGAATTTTCGCAACGCAAGAATTTTAACCGCTGGAACATACTGAATACTTACGTTTGGCCAAACCCGGTGGTTTTAGGCAGTTACTATGCCGAGGTAGCGCAGGTAAAATATTGGCTTTCGATGCGCGAAGTTTGGCTTGATGAAAATATAGCGAAACTGTAGTACGAGGTTTTGGTGGGCGCTGCGTTAGAGTCGATTTAAAATTTTGGCGGCTTTTTCCATAGGGACGAGTTTGAAACGAAGGGTGTCGAAACAATAAAAGTTGTGCGTCATGCAGAACTTGTTTCGGCACCCCACTAGGCAGGTAGCCGGCATGAAAAGCGGCTCAGAATAGTGGTCACTTTTATGATGGGGTTCTGAAACAAGAATGACTTTTCTTGGCGTTTAGAACGCTCAAGGGTAATATCCAATATTCTTCTAACGAATTTTTAAAAGGCATCGCCCGCCTTGTAACATAACGGCAGCCGCCTTTCCCGAAAATTTAATATCTTTCGCCAATGAAAAACCAGGTTACGCGCACCATTTTATTACTGGCTATATCCATCGCCTTATTTGCCATTGTACTGTGGATGCCTGCGCCAAAAAACCCGCTTTTTTTTGACATCCTCAGGGGCGCTTCGGGCGGGTTTGGATTGGCTGGCTGCATCAGCTTTGTATTGGTGCTTAAAAACGAATTAGCGGGGCGTAAAAAAGCGTAGCAGCACCTTTTTAATTATTGCCAAACTATATTATATTTACAGGCTTATCCCCTAAATAAGAACTATTTTTTTGATAAAAGTATTAAAGCGCTTATCCCGTTTTTTTGCTTTACCATACCAATAAACATAGCTTTTTATTACCTATCCGTTGCATCTATAAATGAATACCGACGCCCGTTTTAGCAGCGATGAATTGCTGAAAGTTTTAACCTTATCGCACAACGCCACTGCTATTCATACTTCTATGGCTTTAACTGTGCAAATGGCCAATGATGCTATGCTGGCAATTTGGGGGAAAGATAAAAGCGTAATTGGCCTTCCGCTGGAAGAAGCGTTGCCCGAACTGAAAGGCCAGCCCTTTATAGGCATGATGCAAAATGTTTTGCAAACCGGCATTTCGCACCAGGACGTAAATACGCCGGCTAACCTGGTAGTAAATGGCAGGCTTCAAACTTTTTATTTCGATTTCGAATACCGGGCCATCAAAAACGAACAAGGCGAAACCTACTGTATTTTACATACCGCAACCGATGTAACCCAGGCGTACCTTAACCGGCAGGCATTGTTAACTGCGCAAAAAAACGAAGAAGCATTGGCACGCGAGCAGGCCCTTAACGAAGAGCTTGCAACCTCCATTGAAGAACTTAGCGCCACCAACGAAGAGCTAAAAGCAACCCAGCATAAATTACTGCAGCTAAATACCGAACTGGAAGACCGTGTACAACGGCGCACCGCGGCCCTTACCGAAAGCGAGGCCAATTTCCGTAACATGATATTGCAGGCCCCGGTTGCCATTGGGTTGTTTAAAGGGTACGACATGGTGCTCGAAATGATAAACGACCAGTTCCTGGCAATATGGGATAGGGATAGGTCGGTTGTGGGGAAGCCGGTAGTACAGATACTGCCCGAGATAGCGAGCCAGCCTTACATTGATATTATGAAAAGGGTGTACGATACCGGTGTGCCATATTTTGGCAATGCCGATCGTGTTTTGCTGCAGCGCAATGGTACATTGGAGGAAGGTTATTTTAACTTTATTAACCAGCCTTTTAAAGATGCCGAAGGCAATACCACAGGTATAATTGTAGTGGCCACCGAAGTTACAGGCCAGGTGCTCGCCGGCAATAAGGTTAAACACAGCGAGCACCGCCTAAAAACAATGGTAATGGGCACGCCTATTAGCATGGCCATTTTTGAGGGGCGCGATATGGTAATAGGGGTTGCCAACCAATCGGTACTGGATATATGGAACCGCAGCAGCGAGGAAGTAATAGGCAAAAAGCTGCTGGATGTTTTCCCCGAATTGGCCGATCAGCCGTTCCCTAAAATGCTGGATGATGTATTTACTACAGGCAAACGGCTGGCCATACCCGAGATAGAGGTAGATATAGTTACTGCCACGGGCACCAAACACCTTTATGTTGATTTTTCTTACGACCCGCTGTTTAACCCGGAGGGCGAAGTAGAATCCATAATGGCGACGGTTGTAGATATCACGGCCATTGTAGAGGCCCGCAAACAACTGGAGCAAAACGAGGCCGAACTGCAAGCGCTAAACGAAGAGATATCGGCCGCTAACGAAGAGCTTGCCGCTACTAATGAGGAACTTTTTGCAACCAACGAAGAATTAAACGAGACCCAGCGAGACCTGAAAAAGATCATCCATGAACTGGAAATAAGCGAGGGCAGGTTCCGCAATGCTGTGGAACGGGCACCCGTAGCTATAGCTATTTTTAACGGGCGCAACCTGGTATTGGAGGCCGCGAACCAAAGAGTATTGCAGTTTTGGGGCAAAACACCGGCCATTATTGGCCTGCCCCTGGCCCAGGGCCTGCCCGAACTGCAAGGCCAGCCATTTTTACAGCTATTAGATAATGTATTTGATACCGGCGAGCCATATTACGGAAACGAGGCGCTGTCGCTGTTGGAGCATAACGGCGAACTAAAGGCCGGCTATTTTAACTTTATTTACCAACCCGTTAAAAACGAGCAGGGGGTGGTAACCAGTATAATGATGGTGGCGACCGATGTTACCGAACAGGTAAACGCCCGCAAAGAGGTAGAAAAGGCGGAAGAAAAAACGCGCTTTGCAATAGAGGCCGCAAACGTTGGCACCTGGTTTTTGAATGTAGAAACCCGCGAGTTTATTGTATCGCCAAGGTTAAAGGAACAGTTTGGGTACTATGCCGATGAAGAAGTAACCTACGATATGGTTGCGGCGGCAATTCCGGATAATTACCGGGAAAAGGTTACCAGGGGCGTTGAGAAAGCCATTGCAACGGGCCGTAATTATATAATGGAGCACCCGGTTATTGGCCATCATGACCAAAAGAAGCGCTGGGTGCGCGCATACGGCAAATTATACCCGGATGATAGTGGCAAACTATCGCATTTCTCGGGCCTTATTATTGATGTTACCGAGCAGAAACAGGACGAGATGCGCAAAAGCGATTTTATAGGTATGGTAAGCCACGAACTGAAAACGCCGCTTACCTCGCTCAGTGCATACGCACAAATGCTGTACAATAAGGCACGTAACAACGATGACGGTTTTACGCTTAGCGCTTTAGAAAAAGTGAACATCCAGGTGAAAAAGATGAGTGCGATGATCAACGGCTTTTTAAATGTATCGCGCCTGGAATCGGGCAAGATATTTTTAAATAAACATGATTTTGAATTGAATGAACTGGTAGGCGAAATGATAAGCGACGCAAAACTTACCATGGGCAGCCATACCATTACCGTTACGCATAGCGAACCCATCATGGTAAATGCCGACAGGGATAAAATGGGATCGGTTATATCGAATTTGCTAAGTAATGCGGTTAAATACTCGCCAAGGGGCGAGCATATTGAGGTGGAATGCCGGTTGATAAACAACGCGGCGCAAGTAAGCATTAAGGATGAAGGTATAGGCATAAAACCGCAGGATATCGAAAAAATATTCGACCGCTATTACCGCGTGGAGAGTAGCCATACGCAAACTGTATCGGGCTTTGGCATAGGGTTGTACCTTTGTGCCGAAATAGTACAGCGCCACGATGGTAAGATATGGGTAGAAAGCGAAAAAGCAAAGGGCTCTACTTTTTACTTCAGCCTGCCTGTAAATTAATTTGTGCAGATTTGCGTATTGTAACAGGTAATGAGAAAATTTATCCGCGGTTTTGGCTTTGCCTTTAATGGCTTAAAGTACGCCTTTGCTACCCAGCTCAATTTTAGGGTACATGTGTTTGCTGCCATATTGGTTATTGCGTTAAGCTTTTACCTGCATATTAATGCTGCCGAATGGAATTGGATACTGCTGTGCATAGCAATGGTGCTGCTTACCGAACTATTGAACACCGGTATAGAAACCCTTACCGACCTGGTATCGCCCGGCTACAATAAGCTGGCAGGGCATGTAAAAGACATCAGCGCAGCGGCAGTACTGGTAGTAGCTTTCTTTGCGCTGCTAACCGGTGCTATTATCTTCCTGCCAAAAATTTTACTGCTTTTGGGCTATGCTGCATAAAACCCGGGGTATTGTTTTTAAAACAACCGACTATAGCGAAAGCAGCGTAGTGGTACAGATCTTCACCGAAAAATTTGGCCTGCAATCGTATCTCATCAACGGCGTAAAAAAACCAAAGGCAAAAATAAGCCGCAATATGCTGCAGCCTCTGCATTTGGTAGATATGGTGGTGTACCACAAACCTGCCGGCAACATCCAGCGGATAGCCGAGCTAAAGAACTCGCCCCTGCTGCTCAGCATTCCCTACGATATTATTAAAAGCTGCATTGCCATGTTTTTAAACGAGGTGCTTTACAAGGCCGTAAAGCAGCAAACGCCCGATGAGAACATCTTCGATTTTATTTTTAACGCGATAGAATGGCTGGATAACGCCAACCGGGGGCTTGCCAACTTCCACCTTGTATTTCTTATTCAGCTAACGCGCCACCTTGGTTTTTATCCGCACAGCGCCTCGCTGAACAATGCCAGTTACTTTGATATGAAGGATGGCGTTTTTACAAACTACAAACCCGATAGTTTATCGTACCTATCGCCGCCGCACACCAAAAACTTTCACGACCTGTTGCAGAACGGCTTTGGTAAAATTGAAGAAATAAAATTAAGCAACGACGAACGCCGCTACCTGATTAGTAAACTGCTGGAATATTACGCTATGCATATTGAAGGTTTCGGGTACATCAAATCTCACGAGGTGCTGGAAGAAGTTTTAGGTTAAAAAAGTTTTCCGAAATTAAATTCTATTATTATCTTGCAGGCAGAATAAAAGTATGCCAATGAAAATATTAGTGCTTAAAAATTTTGCAACTCTTTTTTCTGTGTGTGCAATATTTGTGCTTACGGGCTGCGATTATAACAACCCCCGTTTAAGAAAAAACAAAAAGCCTATATCTTTCAAATCGATAGAAGGCATCAACTACACCGAAGTTTCGCGCAAGCAAAAAAATGGGCTTTCTTTCAATAAATATGGTTACCGCCTAATGCCAGATTGGCAACTAAGGTTTGAGCCGAATGATTCTGTTGCCCTATACAGCCCTGTTAAAAAGCAATTTATCAACTTCCCCTTGTCGCGTGGTATCGATTCCATTTTTGCTACCGTCCGTTCCTATTTCAAAATGCGGCACATGAGTAAGGATAGCCTGGTATTGGAGATGCTGAAAGCCGAAAACGATACCGTTGATGTAGTTAACTCCAGTGTTTACATGACGTTTTATGCGGATAACTATATCAAAAATAAACTGCATACCAACACCGAAGGGGCCAGGCATGTAAGCCACCGCGATAGCCTGTTTATAAAGCAGATGGCCGAAAAGGCCAACGCCGACATCCGTAAGGCATTTGCTGCACAGCAACCACCGAATTTTATTAGCAAGCGGCCAGCTATGCAAGTATCCACCTGGCTGAGGACACCGAAATACCTTTATAATAACTACGATGCCTCGGATAATTATATGACGCCTACCTTTAATATTACCCTTAGCAAAGCTTACAGGAACTTTGATTATTCGCTTTCGGTTTTTGTGGATGCAAAGGGGCAAATGGTTTACCGCAGGCCTATGGTAGGGTTTTATGGCGATGATTTGGCAGAGGCCAATTATGTTAAAATTTCCAAGTTTATTTTGGATAATTACTTAAAACCGTATTTAACCGTTGTGCCGGGCCAAACCTTAAGTATCCCTCATACCACTATAGTAACACTACATGTACATGGCAGGCAACCGGGCTATGCGCAAACAGTGTCTGCAAACAATTAAAATGACCATCAACTTAAAAACAATCGCGACTAAAATAAAGCAGGCAAAGCCCCGGGCGATTTTTATGATTATGTTTTTGGGCTGCATTAGCTTAACCGCTTGCGACAATAACCCGAACCATAAGGTAAACAGGAAGCCGATCTCTTTTAAATCGATAGAAGGGATTACTTATACCGAGGTTGCGCGCTATCAGCAAAACGGGCTTTCGTTTAACGAGTATGGGTATCATTTAAACCCCGATTGGCGGTTGCGGTTTGTGTCGGACGATTCAGTGGCATTATTTAGCCCTGTTAAAAAAGCGTTCTTGAATTTCCCCCTGGCACTTGGATTCGATTCGGTCATCAATACCAACCGCTCGTATTTAAAAATGCGGCGTATGGGTAAGGATAGCCTGGTGTTTGAATTGCTTTTAGCGAAGAACGACACACTAAATATAAACGGCGAAAAAATTTACATGAAGTTTTACGCCGATAATTACATCAAAAACAGCTTGCACACTACCGCCGATATTTTACAGCATTATAAAATACAGGATACCCTTTTTGTAGCAGGATTGGTGGCAAAAGCCAATGCCGACATGAAAGAGGCCTTTGCTGCCCAGCAGCCGGTTCAGTTGATCAGCAAGAGCCCGGTTGTTACCGTTGTGAAGCAAAAAACCGTTGCCGACTGGCTGTTAAACAACTACAATACTTCTGCCGATTATATGGACCCGCAATACGATATTGTTATTAAGAAAGCTTACAGCAACTTCAATTACTCGTTTACCGCGTATGTAGATAAAGAGGGGAAGATGTATTATGATAAACCGATGTTCCCCTTTACCGATGGAAAGTATCGCGACGAGTATATCCGTATTTCTAAAGGTATTATGGATAGTTACTTAAAACTATACCTTAAAAAAATACCAGGGCAAACGCTGGGGATGAAACATGCGAGCTTAATATCGCTACATGTAAAGGGAATGGCTAAAGCTAATAACAGGATAGCGGCACGTTAAATGAAGCGCTAAGAGCGGTTTTATTTCGATGGCTTAAACAACCGGGTGATAAAATTTCCGCCTTCGCCCTTCTTTTCTTTTGGCGGGCCGATGAGGAATCCGAGATCCTTCAGGGGTTCGGTATTATCGCACACAATTTTAAAAATACCAAGCAGCGGCACTGCCAGTATCATACCGGCTATGCCCCATACTGCCTCGCCTACAACAATAATAAGGATGGTAAACAGCGGGTTTATGTTGAGCCTGTCGCCCACCACCAAAGGCTCCAAAAGATAGGTTTGGATGAGTTGCACGCAGCCGTAGGTGATGATAACGCCAATAACGATGCTTGTATCGCTGCTTTGGGCCAGCGCCATTAATACGGTAATGGATGTGCCTGTTATATTGCCGGCAAAAGGTACCAGCTCCAGTATGCCGCAAAGTATGGCAAAAAATAAAGCGTTCTGTACGCCCGCTATGCTGAACCCGATGCCATACATCACCCACAGCATCATGATCATTAAGCCCAGGCCACCCAGGTAATGCTGCGTTACGGTGCTGGCGTTTTGCAACACATCTTTAGCGGTTTCGCGGTTTTGGCGGCTAAGCACCCGCAGGATATAGCTTTTAAAATGCGCCCTGAAGTAAATGAACAGAAAGGTATAAACCAATACCAATATAGTATCTATCAAAATACCGGCGAACGAACCCAGCAGCGTAGTGATCATGCCCGCGGCTTTGCCCATGCCATCGCCCTGCTGTTCTTTTATCATCTTTTGCTGTTCGCTGCGCGAAATGCCAAAAGTGTGCTGCACATAATCCTTAAGGTGCGCTATAAGCCCGTGCACCCGCTGCTGTATTTTAGAAAGGTCCTGCGCAATATCGCTCAGCTGAATTTCCAGCAACAGGATAAGGCCGCTTACCAACAGCAATAAGGCTATCAAACTTAACACACAGGCAAAGCCATTATTCAGCCCGCGGCGCTGCAGCCAATGGCAAACGGGCAACAGCAACATTGCCAGTACCGCACCAAAGGTAAGGGGGATAAAAACCGGCGCACCAATGTACAGTATGCCAAAAACCAGCACAAACAGCAATAAAATACGGAGCGTTTGATTGAGGTAGGTTGGGGTCATACAAGGTATGTCAGGAAATGTAAGTTACTTAACGCCGGTTAGTGAAGCGAGTTTACGAATTATTTGTAATGCGCACGTGAGAAATACCCCCGCCCTTGCTTAAGGCAGGTAGGGCAGGGACGGTTTTTTGTTAACCTAATATTCTTTTTTTAATAAACTCCACTGCCGAGTCGGGCAGATCGGTGCCGCTTGTTTGTACCAGGGTACCGTCCTCGTTAAGGGTAAGCTCGGTTGTGATGTTATCTTCTATGCAAACGGTTAGTTTGTTTTGTTCCTTTACTACGGTACAAGGTACTTCGCGGCCCGAGTAGTGCATCATAAATTCGTATTTGCCGTCTTTATCTGCGGGGTGGGTGTCTTTCTCGTCAATCATGGTTTAGTTTTTTTAGTACAACACAAAAAACGCCATCATGTTTCTAAAAACAAAAAGAGAGAACTTTCGGGCTCTCTCTTTTTTTGCTTTTTACTGATCTTATTATTAAATCATAAAGAACGGTAGGTTTATAATTGGTTTAATAATGCACAAATATAATGTCTATAGATTAAGCAGACTAATTTTTTTCAATATATATTTATTAACAAGCAACACACCTATTAACATATTACCCAATATTAAGCCTTTTTATGCAGGTATTTGCCTTTTAGCTGTTTAAGAAACTGCATGCCGCGGTTAATAAGGCTTCCTTTTCGGTTTTTAAGAAAATACTTGATGACTTCATAGGCTTTTTTGTCCTCCTTAATAACATCCGGAAAATATGTTACCCGTTTTTGCGCTACCTGCACCTGGTAGGTGCTCTCGATGTTGGAGTGCGTTCCACTGCCGTCGTGCCCTATGTTATGCACGAGCGAATGCAGCGGGTTTAAGGTTAAGCCATTCTTTAAAAAGATGGATGCATACCACCTAATGGCCCATGAATTGTTTCGGCCGGCTTTAAAATCGAGCATTTGCTTCCAAAAGTTCATGCTATGCTCTATCGAAAACTGGTTGACCCTTTCCTTGTCAAACCTTTGCATCAGCGTATCAATATCCGGCTCCAGGTTGTGCCAGGCCCTTGCCCAGGTTGCCCAACCCCAGCTGAATGCCGCACGGAAAAAGAATGTTTCGGGCAGGTTATCAGGCGTTATAGGAAGCATATAGGCGCTAATGTGCATTACCTTTTCTTCGTTGGCGTAGCGCTCCAGCGCGTCATTAAAAAATTGCAGCGTATGGGGCGATGACAGGAGGTCGTCTTCAAATACGATCACCTTGCCGTACTCGGCTATCAATTGCGTAACGCCTGCAATAATGGAGCTGGCAAGCCCCTGGTTTTGCGGGCTCTCTACCAACAGTGCAGAACGAAAGCCCTTAGTTTCTTTTGCCAGCCGCCTCACCTGGTCAACACTTGCCACATCGGCCTCAGTTTTTGGCCCGTCGCTAAAAATATAAAGCGTTGATTGATTTGCCAATAAATTTTTTTGCAAAGCTTCTATCGTACGGCGCGTGTGCTCGGGCCGGTTATAAACAAATAGCGCTATAGGGGCGGGGTTCTGCAAAGAATTGGTGTTTTGAACCGCAGAGTTACGCAGAGGAACCGCAGAGATTCACAGAGCCTTTCAATCGGTAAGGTATCTTATTATTTGTAATTATTAGTTGTTATAAGTTCTTTATGCCAACCCTTCAGCGTTTCTCTGCGCAAACTCCGCGCCCTTTACGGTTAATCGCCACTAAGCATCTAAAAGATATCTGCCTGCTTATCCGTTTTCCTGCAGAGCACGGTGTATGCGTTCGCATATTTCTCTGTTGCCTTTTCGCCGCCGAGTTTGCTTAAGGTATTTTTTACAGTATACTCCGCAGCTATTTTGAGGTCGGTAAGCAAGTTTTTGGTTCTCTTTTGGTTGATGTAAATATTAAACTTAGTTACTTCGGGCTCTATCATCGATGTAAGGTCCTTTTCGACTTCGTACCCCTCGGTCATCAGTAAATACCGCAGGCTGGTTGGTGTATACATATTGATATGCCCGTAAGCCAAAAAGTGTTTAATGTTTTTATCAACGCCTGTTTTGTAATCCAGCGGCACCTCTATCACAAACTGGCGCGCTACGCGTTTCATCTCGCGCAGTAAAAGGCGTTCGTGTTCCACATGCTCCAACACATGCGAAAGGATGATGAGGTCGAAACTATTATCTTCAAATGGTAGTTTATAGCCATCAAACTCCTGCACCGATACAAGCCCCCTGATATTGCGCGATTTGATGTGGGCCACACCGCTATCGGATATCTCCACTGCATGGTATTCGGGCGCAAAGTTTTGGTCCGACAGGAATTTTAGTATACTGCCGTCTCCGGCCCCCACTTCCAATACTTTGCCGAAAGTCTTTCCCGCGCATACGTCAATAATATGCTGCGCTTTGTATTTGGCACCAAGCATGCGCCAGGCCTCATCATGCTTTTGGTAAAATTCGTCGTACGCGGTTTTTACGTTGCCGCTAATAGCAGATTGTTGCATCAATTATAAATATCCTAAGCTTGTAAAGTTAGCGTATTGTGCAAACGTATAAAATGTTTATTTACCTAAAATAGTGAACTCGGTGCGCCTGTTCAATTGCCGGCCGGCGGGGTTGTCGGCACCATTTGGCAACGAGTTGGGCACTATAGGCACGCTTTCACCATACCCTTTGGCATATACTCTTGTTTTATCTATCCCGTTGGCAACAAGATAGTCAACGCATGCCTGTGCCCGCCGCTGCGAAAGATTTAAATTAGCGGCAGTTGTCCCCACCGAATCGGTATGGGCGGCCAATTCAATTTTTAGCGTTGGGTTATCTTTTAAAATATCTATAAGGTTATTTAGCGCTGTTACCGATTCGGAGCGCAGATCGGCCTTACTATAGTCATACAGGATGTTCTCGAGTGCTATTGGTTTTTTTACGATAAATTCCTGCAAACAAATTTGCGGGCTGTACAGCGTGTCCATACCCGCTTTAAGGCTTATAGGGATTACCTTAGTAAAATAACCTTCTTTCTCCATCCTGAGCTGATAGTTACGACGCTCGTATGTTTTTATATCATAAATGCCGTTTATGATTTCTGCATCTGATTTGATCACTTGTTTCGAATCGGCATCTATCAGGCTGATCTTAACCCCCTGTAGTGCCTTATCCGAATTACAGGAGGCGATGCTGCCACGGATAGAGATTGGCTTTTCATTCAACTCAAATACAGCTAAACAGCAGTCAGATTGCCTGTCGGAACTGAGGTAAGCTTTATGCACATCATCAGGGTCCTGAAAATAATACAGGTCATCTTTTGATGAGTTTGCCGGGTATCCCAGGTTTTTCGGTGCCGACCACTGATTATTGATATTGTAACTCTCAAAGAGATCAAACCCGCCTATGCCCGTAAAACCTTTTGAACTGTATATCAGGCGGTTTTTAGTAGTATCGTAAAAAGGCGCTTCTTCGTCATAAGAAGAGTTTATTTTACTGCCTAAATTTACCGAATTTATTGCGTTGCCATTGCTATCCAAATCGCTTACCCAAAGGTCCAGCCCACCCTGGCCACCCGGTTTATTAGATGCGTAAAACAAGCGTTTGCCATCATCGGTTAACCTTGGCTGCATGGAATTATAGCCATCGGCATTTACATTTTTATTTAGCCTGGTTATTGCCGACCATATATTATTCTCATTTACCCGGTAATAAATAGCCAGAGTAGTTTTGGCCCCATCTTTACGCCATACGGTAAAGTACATGCGGTTGCCAGCTTTGCTTATTGACGGCGTTCCGTATTCGGTACTACTGCCATCATTGCCAATAATGGCCTTGGTGCCAGCATTCCCATCCTCTTGCTTGTAAATATTAGCCAGGTATTTTTTTGCGGATGTGTTATACTTTGTTGAAGTTAACCACAATGTGTTATTGTTTTTTATCAAAGCAAAGTTGCCGCCCTCGCTGTTCCATAGCGCATTTAACTTGCTAACGGTAACCGTAGAGGCTGATGCGTACTGCTGCTTTGCCAAAGTGCTGGTGGCAAGCTCGCGATCCGCAATTACTTTGTATTTGGCGTCGCCTTTAAAATTTGCCTTGAATTGCTGTAGTTGCGATATCGATGCGCCGAAGTTTTCATTTGCTCTTAAGCACACCGCATACCACAAGCGGGTTAGGGGGTAAGGTGCGTCATAATTTTGGCTGATAATTTTGGCGTACCAATTTTCGGCAGCGTGGTAGTTTTGGTACAGGCGGTGCGATTCGGCAAGCCGGTAATAGATAAAAGGGCGCTCCTGTAGTATCGTTTTTTTGCTCTCGCTGCGGCCGAGGTAAGTTGGGATATTTAGGTTAACCGTTTTGCTGCTATCGGTAAGCAGATCGTAATTGTACGCTGCCTCAAAGTATTTCCCTTCCTCAAAGTTCTTATCGGCCAATTTTTTGATATCCCTGTACTGCGCAAATGCGCCTGCAGAAACCAAGGATGCAAAAAGTATTAATATTATCGTCCTCATATTTTTTGCATTAAATTCTTGGGCAAACATCTGCCGGGGTTGATAAATGTTTACGGAATACGTAGCTGATAGATAGCTCGAAGCCGCCCGCGCCATTAGTTGCTGTACGTAGTGACGACACGTTAAAATCGTAGCTCATGCCTATCACCAGGCTTTTTACGTGGTAGCCTGCATTGGCAACGGCTGCATCTCCAAAGCGGTAAAGCCCGCCTAATATCAGCCCGTTATCTGCATCCAGTTTTATTTCGGAGTATAGCCCCAAAGCTTTGATATTGTTTTTTTGCTGGCTGATGTAAACGGCATGCGGTGTGATGTCGAACCCTTCGGATGCTTTTATTTTAACGCCGCCATGTGCATTAAAGCGGTAGGGTAGCTTACTGTTTACGCCGCCTGTTGCAAAAGGGTCGTTCGGGGCGGTTAAATGCGAGAGGCTGACACCGGCAAATACATTTGCATTATGCATAGGGTTGCCATCAAAATAAAATATACCTGCGCTGGCATCAAAA
>CBFGNE010000016.1:0-14539 GCA_965649995.1 uncultured Mucilaginibacter sp. | reverse complement strand
TGAATTACATTAAGGCTGAGCAGGCAAGCGGCCGCCTGGTAGTCATGATGGGCGATGGTACAAACGATGCCCCTGCATTGGCTCAGGCCGACGTAGGAGTAGCCATGAACAGCGGTACACAGGCAGCCAAAGAAGCAGGCAACATGGTGGATTTGGATAATGACCCCACCAAACTAATCGAAATTGTGGAGATAGGTAAACAGTTGCTCATCACCCGCGGTACGCTTACCACGTTCTCTATCGCCAACGATGTGGCCAAGTACTTCGCTATTGTACCGGCCTTGTTTATAGCATCAATACCGGCATTACAGGCTATCAATATCATGCGCTTGCATAGCCCGGAGAGTGCGATACTATCCGCTGTGATCTTCAACGCAATTATCATCCCTATGCTGATACCCTTGGCGTTGAAAGGGGTGGAATATAAACCTATTGGCGCCAGTGCCTTGCTGCGTCGTAACCTGCTGATATATGGTTTGGGAGGTGTTATTGCCCCCTTTATCGGCATCAAATTAATCGACTTACTTATTTCCCTATTCTTCTAATTAATAATTAATAAGACAATGAAAAATTTAATGACCTCCATACGCTTTACGATGGTAATCATTGTGTTGGTATGCATAATATACGCTGTGTTTATCTCTTTTGCAGGTAAACTGTCCAAAGGGCACGGCGATGGCGAAACCATTGTTGTGGACGGCAAAGTAGTTGGCTATGCCAACGAAGGCCAAAGCTTTACCCAACAAAAATACTTCTGGGGCAGGCCATCAGCCGTTGGTTACAACGCAGCAGGGTCTGCAGGTAGCAACAAAGGCCCGAGCAACCCCGATTATTTAAAGGATGTAGCCAGCCGTATAGATACGCTGCTTAAATACCACCCGTACTTAAAACGCAGCGATATCCCGGCGGAAATGGTAACTGCATCGGGCAGTGGTTTAGACCCGGATATTTCACCTTTGGCTGCTTCAATCCAGGTAAAACGAGTTGCTGATGTGCGAGGGCTTACAATACAACAAGTAACAGATTTAGTTGCCGCCCATACCGAAGCACCGCTTTTAGGCTTGTTTGGCCCGGCGAAAGTGAATGTTTTGAAATTGAACGTAGCGATTGATGCGCTGAAGAAATAACGCGCCCCTAATTCCCCTATATACATTCAGCGGGGCTATAAACGCCCCGCTGTTTAAACTACTATCTAACATGAACAAAGTACTATTATCAACTGCATTTTTACTATCAGCAGCATTTGCTAAAGCCCAGGACACTACCAAAACAGCGGAAGCCCCTTTAACCATATCGGGCTTGGTAGATACTTATTTTAAATATGATTTTTCCCGCTTTCGCAATGCGGCGGGGAGTTCCAATATCCCCACCAGTTTCGCTACAGATCAAAATTCCGTATCCATCGGCATGATAGACCTTGCCCTGAAGAAAAAAGTAAGCAAGGCATCCTTCGTAGGCGAAATTTCTTTCGGCCCGCGCGGGGAGGGGCAATCCATCCCAAATGCAGGCACCAACGGGCAATCGTTCCATATCCAGAATTTGTATATCGGGTATGATGTTACCGATAAGCTAAACCTAACGGCCGGTTATATAGCCACCTTTGTGGGGTATGAGGTAATATCGCCTGTAGGCAATTTCAATTACTCTACATCGTACCTGTTCACCAATGGGCCGTTCCAAAATGCAGGCTTTAAGGCAACCTACGCTTTCAGCAGCAAAGTAAGCCTGATGGCCGGTATTTTTAACGATACCTGGAACAACTATCAGTCTAACAGGGATGTATCAACCTTTGGCGCACAATTGTTTGTAAGCCCGGTAAACGGTTGGACGGCTTACCTCAACTTGCTGAGTGGCAAAACATCGGGTACTATATTCGATTTAACAACTGCTTATCAAATCACCACTGCCTTTAAACTCGGGTTGAATGGCGCGACTTTCTCGGCACCTGATGCCATTGGCGGCGGGTTTGAAGG
Organism: uncultured Mucilaginibacter sp.; assembly: GCA_965649995.1. GTDB lineage: Bacteria > Bacteroidota > Bacteroidia > Sphingobacteriales > Sphingobacteriaceae > Mucilaginibacter. Next base: position 12,566 of record CBFGNE010000016.1, on the reverse strand, counting down.
CGTAGCTTTATACCCGCAATTAGCCGTATCTAAAGATGTAACTTTGGGTGTGCGCGGCGAGTACTTTAAAACAAAAAACGGCGGCTTTGCACCGGCAGGCCCTGCGGCAGGCCAATCTATTAAAGCGTTTACTTTAACGGCTAATGTTAAGGCTGGTCCGTTGACTTTGATACCAGAAATAAGGTTGGATAAAGGCAAGCAGATGCAGTTTGTTGACAGCAATGGCGGGCCAACCAAATCAGCATCGCAGTTTTTAATTGCGGCGGTGTACGCATTTTAAATAGTTAGGTATTTAACCAAAAAGGATACAAAGAGAGAACCACAAAGAACACGAGGGAGCAGCAAAAAATCTTCGTGTTCTTTGTGTTAACAAACACGCAAATCTTAGTGCCCTTTGTGGTAAAATAATAAACGATATGTCTCAAGACCAGGAACATAAAGACAACTCCGTAAAAAACTTCATCGAACTGGTGAAGAAAAGCAGGCGCGGCAAGCTGAAGATATACATCGGCATGAGTGCCGGCGTGGGCAAAACTTACCGTATGCTGCAGGAGGCGCATGCCCTGCTCAAAAATGGCATCGACATCCAAATAGGTTATATAGAAACCCACAACCGGGCCGAGACGCATGCCCTGCTGGCCGGCATTCCATTCATTAGCAGGCGTAAAACATTTTACAAAGGCAAGGAGCTGGAAGAAATGGACTTGCAGGGCATCCTTAACCGCCACCCCGAAGTGGTGATAGTTGATGAGCTTGCCCATAGCAATATGGAGGGCAGCAAAAACATTAAACGCTGGCAGGATGTGCGGGATATTTTAGAGGCGGGTATCAGCGTGATAACGGCGGTGAACATACAGCACCTGGAGAGCCTGAACGAGGAGATTGAATCTATAACCGGCATAGCCATTACCGAGCGGGTGCCCGATAAGGTGCTGGAACTGGCCGACGAAATTGTCAACATCGACCTTACCGCCGATGAGTTGATAGCCCGTTTAAAAGAGGGCAAGATATATGATAAGGCCAAGGTGGAAACTGCGCTACAGAACTTTTTCCGTAACGAGAAGATATTGCAGCTGCGCGAGATTGCCTTAAAGGAAGTTGCCCACCACCTGGAGCGGAAAATAAATGTGGAGGTGCCAAAACAGATAAAGCTGCGGCCCGAAAAGTTTTTGGCCTGTATATCCTCTAATGCCGATACGGCTAAAATTGTTATCCGCAAAACTGCCCGGCTGGCCTCGTATTACCGCTCGCCCTGGATAGTGTTGTACGTGCAGAGCAGCAGCGAAAGCCTCGACAGGATCAAACTGGATAAACAACGGCACTTGATAAACAACTTTAAACTGGCAACCGAACTCGGCGCCGAATTGATAAAAATAAAAAGCGACAACGTTACCAAAACCATTATGCAGGTGGCCGAAGAGAAGGAAGTTACCACCATTTGCATTGGTAAGCCTCATTTAAATTTATGGCAGGTGATATTAAGAACGGCTATATTTAACGAATTACTCAATAAAATTGCAGCAACAGAAACAGACTTGGTCATATTATCATGAAAGTAAAAACTAAACTCCGGTTAGGCTTCGGCTTTTTATTTATAGTGGTGCTGCTTTTTGGCGCTACCGCATTGTTTTACCTGCGGGATATATACGAAAGTTCGAAGGGTATCCTGAAGGACAACTATAAGTCGCTTAGTTTCGTACGGGAAATGCGGAACACCCTCGACGAGAATCCTCTGCCCCTCAACACTGCGGGCGAAGCGAAATTTACGGCCGCTCTAAAAAGCCAGGAGCATAATTTAACCGAACCCGGCGAAAAGGTACCAACGCAAAATGTCCGCACTTCCTTTGTGGCTTTACAAAAAAAGCCAACAGAAGTTGTGGGGCAACAAGTAGCCGAAAAAGAATTGAGGCATTACCTTAGCGAAATTGAGCGCATAAACATGCAGGCCATTGAGCGCAAGGACGATAACGCCCGCAGTAAGGTAGACGATGCCACCTTTATTTTGGGGCTTGCGGGCAGCTTTACTTTTATGGTGCTTTTTAGCTTCAGCGTAAACTTCCCCGGCTTTATTGCTAACCCTTTGCGGGCGCTGGTTGATGGTATCCGCGAGATAGGGCAGAAGAACTATGATAAACGCCTTTATTTTGAGGAAAACGATGAATTTGCCGATGTGGCCAACGCATTCAATTCCATGGCAGCGAAACTAAATGATTGGGAGAATAGCAACCTTGCCACCGTAATATCAGAGAAGCGCCGCATCGAAACCATTATAGAGCAGATGCAGGATGCCATCATCGGCGTAAACGAGAAGCAGGAAGTGCTTTTTATGAATGATGCCGCCCGTAAAACGCTCAACATACACGATGATAATGTAATAGGCAAAAATACCAATACCATTATAAAGGGCAACGATTTGTTCCGGTCTATTGTGGGTGAGGACTCGTCTGTTAAACAGTTGAAGATTGTTTTGGATGGCCGCGAATCATATTTTCAACTGCAAAGCAGCAGCATCTCGGTGCCAAGGGTTAACGAACCATCGGATGTATTGCAGATTGCCAACCGCCCGGCCGGGAAGGTTTATATCCTCAAAAACATTACCGAATTTAAGGAACGCGACGAAGCCAAAACCAATTTTATAGCTACAATATCGCACGAATTGAAAACGCCCATTGCATCCATAAAAATGAGCCTTAAATTGCTTAATGATGAGCGGGTCGGCACAATGAACACCGAACAGCACCAACTAATTGACCATATTAAGGACGACAGCGAACGCCTGCTGAAGATCACCAGCGAACTGCTGGAGCTATCTCAGGTGGAAACAGGGAATATCCAGCTCAACTTTGTACCGGTTGGCCCTATGAAGATAGTGGATTATGCTATTACCTCCATCAAATTCCAGGCGGAGCAGAAAAAGGTGCAGCTGGAAATAGTGCATGATAATAAACTGCCCGAAGTGCACGTGGATATTGAAAAAACCGCCTGGGTGCTGGTAAACTTCCTCTCCAATGCCTTGCGCTACAGTGCCGAAAAATCGAAGATAATAATAGGGGTGGCAACCAAAAATAATAAGGTAGAGTTCTCGGTAAAAGATTTTGGCAAGGGCATAGATGAGGCCTACCAAAAGCGCCTGTTCGACCGCTACTTCCAGGTACCTACGGATGGCCAGAATAAATCAGGCTCGGGGTTAGGGCTTGCCATCTCCAAAGATTTCATTAACGCACAAGGCGGCACCATTGGCGTAGAAAGCGAAATAGGCGAGGGCAGCCGGTTTTATTTTAGCTTGCCTGTGTAGGTGAGTTAGTTCATGGTTGATAGTTCATAGACGATGAAGAACATATGAACTATCAACTATGCGCTATGAACTGCTTGCGAAACGCAAGGCTTAGTGAAGGTAGCAACCTTCCAGAGGGGGCATTAGCAGCTAATGCGCAGGGTGATCCTTCAGCCAGCCGTCGTTGAGCGCTTTATTGGTAAAATTCCAGGTTAGTCCATCATCTTGCAACAGCCTTCGGCGTACATATACTATCTCACCTCCTTTTTTGAAGGGAATTCCATGCTCAGTTAAAACCTATGGCAGCTTTTGATAAAAATCATTGTTTACAGGTAGCGTTATAAATCCATAGCGGTCATCGAATTTCAAGGGAGTAAACGGAAGATAAAATATTTCATAATAACAAATGCCTGCGCCAACGATGGCTATCATAGAAATTAAAAAAAGGATTTTCTTTCTCATGAAGTGAAACTCATTTGCTAATGCTTTTGCAGGCCATCTTGAAATAATTCGGCAATGACGCAGGTTTTTACTGTGAACATGCTAATAGCCTACTGCTTCCCCCTTATCCAGCCTAAGCACCCTATCCACACTATCGGGTATCTCGTGCTGGTAATGGGTAACATATATTAGCGTTACCTTGCTAATTGCACAAATAGTATCTATAACCGTTTTAAAGTGGAGCTGCTGGTGGCTATCCAGCCCCTGGCAGGGTTCGTCGAATATCAGGAGCGCCGGGTTTTTGATAAGTGCGCGTGCCAATAAGCATAACCGTTGCGCGCTGGCTGGGATGTTTTTTAGTAGCACGCGCGCGTATTTATCAATCTCCAAAGCCTTCATCCAGCTTAAGGCCAGCGCGGCTTTAGCCGAATTACTTTGCCTGAACAACCCAAGTGTATCGTAAAAACCCGATTCGATCACCTGCAGGCAGGAGTTATCGGTAGGGAAATACTGGTAAAGTTCGGGCGATACAAAACCTATTTTGCTTTTTATATCCCAAATGCTTTCGCCCGTGCCACGCTTTTTATCAAACAGAGTAATATCATTGGCGTAGGCCTGCGGGTTATCACCGTTCATCAGGCTGAGCAAGGTGCTTTTGCCTGCACCGTTGGGGCCCAGCAGTGCCCAGCGCTCGCCGGGGTTTATGGCCCAGTTAATGCGGTTCAGGATGGTTTTATTGCCATAGCGTATCACCACATTATTCATGGCCACAATTTTGGCGTAGTTGTGCGGCTGCACGTTGCTTTGAATTAGGGCTTCTAAGGCAGCGGAATCCAAATTGGGCTTATCAAGCTGCTGGGCAATATTGGCTGTAAATTCCTCTTTGCTTAAAGTTTTGCTGATAACGCCGCTATTCAAAACCGCTACTTGTTGTACCACGTCTGGTATCTCATGTGCTGAAGTTGCCATAATAAGCGTAATGCCCGATGCGCTTACCTCGCCCAATAGCATATTAAAATATTGGCGCGTGGCTACGTCAAGGCCGGTAAGCGGGTTATCCAGCAGCAGCAGGGCAGGGTTTTTAAGCAAAGCAGCCGCTATCATTAGGCGTTTGGTTTCGCCGTTGGATAGTTTTATCACTTGTTTATCGCGCAGGTGCAACAGGTTTAAACCTGTCATCACCTTTTCCTGCGTCCAGTAAATGGGGCGGTGGGTATTGGTTTTTATGGCGGCGAGGTATTGTTCCACCGTAAGCGCGTCTTCCGAATCGGAGGAGTTGTAGCGCTGCTGGTAGTATAAATTGCCGGTGTTGGCCAGGTTTTTAAAATGGTGCCGCGTTCCCGCAAAGGCTATATAGGGGTGGAAGTCGATAGCCCTGTTGCCATTTTCATCGGTAAAATTGTAGGCAACACTGCCACCGCTGATGCTAACGTTGCCGGCAATGGTTTGCAGTAAAACGCTCTTGCCAGAGCCGCTTTTACCTGTGATTGCCCAATGCCCGCCCTCCTTTACTTCAAAATTTAACTGATCAAATATAACGGTGCTATTAAACTTAACGGTTGCGTTACTTAGACAGACGAGTGGATGCATAAAATGTTATAGGCACCAAATTTACACTTGTTTTAATCAGGTTATCAATAGTTTAACGTTAATTTAAAATTATATGTATGTTTAACATTTAATTACAAGGCTTTTTATTTGCTTAAAAATTATCTTCCTTAAAAATTTCATTTTTTTTTCATAAAAGCTTTTTTTTTATCAAAGCAATATTTAAATTAGTAATTCCTATCTACAAAAAACATCGTATTTGAGTCGGGGTACCCGATTAACCTAAAATTTTTTAACGGTGCTTTGCGCCTTTTAATTTTCTTGTGATGAATTTACTATTGATTGTGGAAACGGTGGTAACATTGTTTGCGATGAGTTTTTTTATTGTATTGATTGCTGTACGTTTTTTGCCTACAGAAACAGCAAGTATAGAAGAAAACTAAACTTTTTACCTGTTTTTTGAATCAGGTGCGGTTATTGTATTGGTTTTTTATCATAAATCTATCGATATCGTACCATGAAAAAATTAAACTTATTTTTATTCGCAGCCTTGCTTTTTACACTTAGCAGCTGCTCTGTAATCAGCGGCATATTTAAAGCGGGCGCCGCAGTTGGCATTATAGCCGTTATTGTTATAATCGGCATCATCCTCTGGATAGTATCTGCTTTCAGAGGGAAGCAATAAATAAAATAAAACTTATTCTAATTAACCAAAAGGTATTGTTTATTAATTGAAACAATACCTTTTTTGTGCTGTTTTCTTACAAAGGAGGATAGACCAATGGAAAATGCAAAAGCAATAAGCGAAACTTTGAATGACTTGGTGTTAATTAATAACGACCGTATTGCCGGTTTTGAACGTGCACTACACGAATTGAATGATGGCGATGCCGGGCTAAGGGCTACCTTTACAAACCTGATCGGCGAAAGCCACCGGTTTAAAATGGAAATTGCTACAGAAGTAGTTGCCCTTAGTACGGATATTGAAACCGGCACATCAACCAGCGGTAAGTTGCACCGCACCTGGCTCGACCTTAAGGCAGCCTTTAGCGGGCACAGCACTCACAGTATTTTAGAGGAATGCGAGTTTGGCGAAGATGCCATAAAAAAAGCATATAAAACCGCTCTTGAGGAGAGGCATTTCCCGGCTTATATCCGCGAAATACTGAGTAAACAACAAGTTGCGCTAAACGCAGCGCACGACACTATAAAGGCCCTGCGCGATGGCGTGCTGCATTAGTTGATGGTTTATAGCAGATGGTTCATAGATCATGGTTTTGGTTAGTTGTGTATTGGAGGTACACTAATCCCCAGCCTATGAACTATCGGCTATGAACTACCGCTATTGATAGATCATCGTCATAGTTCATTGTATTGGAAATATAACCATCCCCTGCCTATCAACCATCGGCTATGAACCATGAACTATTGGCTAATTTGCATTCCATCTACACGCCAGCTCGTAGTGTCGGCCCAATCGCCGCCGGTGTAGGCCAGGTTTAATTTCCAGTTTAATTTTAGGGTTTTGCCACTGCTGTCCTGGCTGTTTACTGTTGATGTAATTTGGTAGGTGCTTGCAGCAGTGTCAATCACCGACTTGTATTTATTGGAAGGGAAAGATGCCGCGGCGGGGTGTTTTAATGTATTTTTTACAATTGCTTTAGATACCGTAAAAGCTTCCATGGCATTTGGCTTGCGGTTTACATGCACCCGCTTATTTTGAAAAATCCTTAACAACACAACGAAAAAAACAATTGCAAATAGCACCGAAAAAATGCTGGCTACCCGTATACGCGGATGATGCTTCCAGTGTGCAGTACTTTTCTCTTCCGGGGTAAGTTTATTCCATTCGGCATATTTCATAAAGCAGGCTTTCAGCAATAAACAAATGTGGGTGCAAATGTTTTTGCAGAATTTTGCCCAACAAAAAGGCCCTCCGGAGTAAACCAGAGGGCCTTTTTACTAAAAAATAATTACATTTTTTTAGTAGTGTCTTTAGCAGCTGTGTCCATTTTAGCTGAATCCATTTTAGCAGCTGTGTCCATTTTAGCTGAATCCATTTTAGCTGAATCCATTGCAGCTGAATCTGTAGCAGCAGCATCAGTTTTACCTTTACAAGCAGCAGCAGAAACCGCGATAGCTAAGGCTAAAAAGCCAATTTTGAATGCATTTTTCATTTTTGTGTGTTTTTAAGTGATTTAATAGTTTTCACACCTTAATACCCGAAACAAAAAAAGGTAACCCATGTATTTAAAAAAAAATACACAGATTACCTTTTTCGTTGAAAAACTAATAAATCTTAAAACCTAAAAGGTTTAAGATTATTTTTTTGTAGTGTCTTTTTTAGTTGTGTCAACTACAGTAGTATCTTTTACAGTAGAATCAACTTTTACAGTAGAATCAACTTTTACAGTAGAATCAACTACAGTTGTATCGCCACCTTCGGTAGCAGATTTACCTTTACAAGCTACAGCAGAAACAGAGATAGCTAAAGCTAAAACCGCAAGTTTGAATGAATTTTTCATGTTTGTGTGTTTGGGAGTTATATAATATATTATTTATTCTATTGTTACAGGTTGTTAATTCCTGATATTACAAAAGGTAACCCAAAAGTTTAAAATAAATTTTTAGTGGTTACTTTACCTTTATACCCCAAAAATAAAAAGGTAACCCATCGTTTTTCAAATAAATAATAAAACCTATAGATTTTATAGGTAATTGACTGAATACCAGTGCGTAATTTGTAGGAGCGGCCTAAAATGCCATGGGCAGGAAGCGATAAAAAAAGCTACTAAGTTAAATTTTAAATTAACTAAAACAGCAAAGAGCAAAGGCGTCCCCTTACTCTTAACCTGTGATAAGGTTGCAGGTTATTTTTTTACAGAATCTTTTTGTACCGAGTCGGTCTTAATGGTAACCGAGTCCTTTTTAAGGCTGTCGGCTTTTACCGAGTCTGTTTTCACAGTTTCTTCGGTTTTAACTTTTGGCGGGTCGCAGGCGATGATGGTGGCAGATGCTGCAAGGGCCACCAGGGCAAGTTTGATTTGATTTTTCATGTTTGTTTTGTTTAGCCTTAATATACCGAACATGAAAAAGGTAACCCATGAGAATTTTGCGAGGAAAAAGGGCTTAGGCATTTTAATATTGAATGCCGAATGATGAATATCCAATTTCTGAAAGTTCGAAATTCGGCATTCGATATTTTATTTTTACGGCTTTTTTGTAGTATCCGTACCGCCCGAGCCGGATTTATCCAGCCCGGTATCTGCCGATATGGCCGAGCCGTTTGAGCCGGGAGCGGGCGTAATTGGTGTTTTGGCAGAATCGGCTACAACAGAAGTATCTGCTTTAAGCGAATCGGGGTGCTGGCTGCCGCCCGCGCCGCCGCATGCCGCTGCCGATAGGACCAGGGCTAAAGCTAAAATGCGGTATTTGATGTGATTTTTCATGGTTGATAGTTTGATGTTTGTAAGTGTTTAAATACAAGTTTGATACAAAAACGAATTCAATTATTATGCCATGGGGCGCCCAAGCTCTCAAATATTAACCCGATATTGCAGGTTGATTTGGCGGTTTTGGCCGCTGATTATCGTACAGGAGCGGATGATTTTCCCGCTAGGAAAAAATAGTTGATAATATTGGGTTACAATTTAGTATAAAGCGTATTAAGTAGTGAATAATCATTTAAATGTGGAGATACCGGCGGATAGTGAAGTAATACTGGGTATACTTAATAATTCCGACGTTGTACTTAAAAAGTTATACCTGGCATATTTTCCGATGATATTGCAGCTGGTTATCAATAATAATGGTAACGAGGACGATGCAAAGGATGTTTACCAGGAAGCGATTATAGTTCTTTATAATAAGGTAAAACGGGGCGATTTTGAACTAAGCAGCAAGCTCAAAACCTATCTTTACTCCATTTGCAGGCGGCTTTGGCTTAAACGCTTAAAGCAAATGAACCGCTACGGAGGTGATATAAAGGATTTTGAAGATTACCTGCCGGTAGAAGATGAGGTAGAAAAGCACCAGGAACGCGACCTGCAGCTCAATAAAATGGGCGAGGCGCTAAAACTGCTTGGCGAACCCTGTAAAACCATTATGGAGGATTTTTACATGCACAATAAATCGATGCAGGATATCTGCGAGCGGTTTGGATATACAAACGCGGACAACGCGAAAACGCAGAAATACAAATGCCTGCAAAGGCTAAAAAAATTGTTTTTTCAGCAACAATAAGAAAGAGGGGCAAGCAATGAAAAATGAACAACTGTTAGAAATGATCGAACGTTACCTTGACGGGGAAATGACCCTGGAGGAACGTGCGGAATTTGATGCATTACGTACTAAGGATGCAGCGGTTGAAGCAAAACTGGAAGAGCATAAAAACTTTACCGGGTTATTGAGGCAGTATAACGACAGGCATAACATGGAGCTAAGGCTAAACGCCATCCATGATGAGATAGATGTACACACCCTGGCGCACGATCTAATGTCGCACCCGTCCATAGTTGTGCGTTTATGGCGCCAGCACCATTCTAAAATATCGGTAGCAGCGTCTATTGCAATATTTGCTACGTTGCTTACTTTGTTTTTTACAGGGTATTTAACAAATAAAGACCCGCGTGTTGAGCAGTTGAAAAGAGAGGTTGATAAAGTAAAGGGAGCACAAAATGCACTCAGGGGCCAATTAGATGGCGTTGGCGACCCGAAGGTTAAACCCCAGAAACCCGGCCCCACTATTATTGCAAAATACCGTGGTACTGGCTTTGCCCTTTCAACTGACGGGTATATTTTAACAAACTTCCACGTAGTGATGGGGCAGTTTAAGGTTAAGTGCAAAATGCCGGAGGCGAATAAATACATTCATAATTGGTTTGCACCCAAGCGGCACATGATATGGCTGTGTTGCAAATAAACGACCCGTCTTTTAAAAACCTCGGCACTATCCCTTACGGTTTCAAAAAAGGTAAGAGTGATTTAGGCGAGGATGTGTACACTTTGGGCTACCCTACAGATGCGGCAGTATTTGGCCCGGGCGCTTTAACCTCAGATGCAGGTTTTAAAGGCGATACTGCAGAGTATATGATATCGGTGCCGGTAAACCCGGGTAACAGCGGCGGTCCGCTATTCGATTCGAAAGGAAATGTTATCGGTATCATTAGCGGAAGGCAAACCCAAACCCAAGGCGTTGCATTTGCCAAGAAATCGGCATTTATCCTGAAAACCATACAAGATATCCCTGCTGATTCTTTAAAGAACAAAACCTTAACCCTAAGCTCAAAAAATACCTTAGCCGGCTTAAGCCGCACACAGCAGCTTAAAAAGCTAAAGAATTACGTATTTATAGTGAAGGTTTATAACCAATAGTACTCCAAAAAGATTCTATTATATATAAAGGAGAAGTAAGAAATTGCTTCTCCTTTTTTGTTTCTGCAACGCCAATCACCAAATCGTCATTGCATGAAGCAATCTCCACATCGGACAAACCCTATACAAAGCGGTTATGCATAGCTTAGAGATTATTAATATTTTAATTTTTTCTTTAAGGTATTAATGAGCTCCCTTCGGTCGGTTGTCTTCCTGCCTCGCAACGAAGTGTGGGGCTATCTATCCACTTCCCCAAGCACAAAATCCAGCGAGCCAATGGTAGCAATCAGATCGGCTATCATTACGCCTTTACCCAATTCTTCCAATACCGATAGATTGCAGAAACTTGGCCCGCGCGATTTTACACGGAAGGGGATCTCTTTACGGTCATTGTCGTGGATGAAATAAAAGCCCAGTTCGCCTTTAGTGCCCTCTGCGCGCATGTAATAGTCCTGCGGTTTTGGGGTGAGTTTGCGGGGCAATTTTGCACGCGGGTCAAAATCCGGTGTGCGCTTTAGTTCTTTTTGCAGGCGGTTAAGGCACTGCTCAATTATTTTGAGGGATTCATCAACTTCATCTACACGCACTTTGTACCTATCCCAGCAATCGCCGGTGGTGCCCATTTTACCGGTGCCGATGGGTACTTCAAAATCAAGTTCGGGGTAGGCGGAATAATTATCTATACGCCTCAAGTCGTATTTTAAACCCGAGCCGCGCAGTACCGGGCCACTACAGCCATAGTTAATAGCAACATCTAAAGGCAATACGCCTACATTGGCTGTGCGGCTAATGAAGATCTGGTTATCGGTAAGCAAGCGGTTAAGCTCCACCATTTTGGGTTTAAAGTAATCCAAAAACTCGCGGCAGCGTTCCTCAAAACCAACAGGTAAATCGTAAAACAAACCGCCCACCCATATATAATTATACAGCATGCGCGAGCCTGATGCCCATTCCAGCATCCCCATGATATGCTCACGGTCGCGGAAACACCAAAGGAAGGGGGTAAAGGCGCCGATATCAATACCATAGGTGCCAATAGCTATCAGGTGTGATGCAATGCGGTTAAGCTCGCAAACAAGCACGCGGATGTACTCGATCCGTTTTGGGATGTCTTTATCAATGCCCAGCATGCGTTCCACACCCATTACCCAGGCATGGCTGTTGTTCATCGATGCAAGGTAATCCATCCTATCCGTAAAAGGGATGGTCTGCTGGTAAGTAAGCGATTCGGCGTGTTTTTCGAAACAGCGGTGCAGGTAACCAATATGCGGGATAACCTCCTTAACAATCTCCCCGTCGGTGATCAGCTCCAGCCGCAAAACTCCATGCGTAGACGGATGCTGTGGCCCCATATTGAGAACCATGTCCTCGACGGCGGCATCGGCTATCTTTTTATGATAGCGCTCTAAAGCAATGTTATATTTTGATGTTTGTGTTTCCACGATTTATTTACAATCTCTTTGCCACCCCGTCATTGCGAGGAACGAAGCAATCTCCCCGTAAGCAGAGCGGCTTTGCAAGTCTGCTTGTCCAACTTAGAGATTGCTTCGTTCCTCGCAATGACGTGTCGGTTAATACTATGTCCTAATCAATTTTTATTCCTTTATAGTATTCCGCATTCTGATAATCCTTCCTTAGCGGAAACCCTTCCCAGTCATCCGGCATTAAAAGCCTTCGCAGATCCGGGTGGCCTTCAAAGTAAATGCCCAGCATATCATAGGCTTCTCGTTCGTGCCAGTCGGCAGCGCGGTAAACGGAGGTTATGCTGGGGAAGGACGGAAGCTCTTCCAAATCGCGGTTGTTTGTTTTGCTTACCTTTAATACCAGTTGCAAATTATAAGGTATGGATGATAAATGGTAAACTATGTTATATATGGATGCCTGTACGCCGTTATCTACACCGCTAAGGCAGCTCAGGAAATCAAAGTAT
>CBFGNE010000015.1:0-14592 GCA_965649995.1 uncultured Mucilaginibacter sp. | reverse complement strand
TCGAGAAGGCTTTTAATTTTAAACCCACACCTTACACAGAGGGTATAAAAAACATGTCGGAGACGTTGTATAAGGCGGAGTAGATAAGTATATTGCGGCAAATAAGCTATGCCGCAAACCTTATCTTCAAATTACGATCCGTTTAAAATTGCCATTCTCACTGGTGATTTTGGTGGGATTTCCCTGATAGTCATTAATCTGGCTCCCTTTACACACGGTTACAACCAAGGTAATTCGTTATTACTGGTGTTTATTCTTACTATTCTGGGGACACAATTGTTAAATAAATATTTAGCCAAACTTAATGCGATTTTTATAAAAAGAGCAGTCTTTAGTACAGCGGCAATTGCTATTGCGAGTATTATATTTTTAGTGTACGAAACCATCTTTACTGCTTTTGCCAATAACAAAACCATTATCGGGTATGTTTTTTATTGGTTTATGATGGTGGCGGTCGGCTTTATAATAAGTCTGGTATCGGCGCTATTCATCAAGCCAAAGAAAATTTAGTAAAGTAATGTTTTTGAAATGAGGCCATTGCTTTACGCAACAAAGGGGTAAGTAATTCGATATTTTACCTTTGGTAGATATTCAATCTTTCCGACTTTCCACACTAATCTGCATATTTGCACAAGTGCATATCCGCGCATTCAATTATACCATGATTCACAAAAAAACAAGAACATACATCCCGGCCGATCTCGAAATTAAATGGGATACGCTTGAACCTATTTACCAGGAATTAACAAACCGCCCCATCAATTCGGTTGGCGAATTAGAACAATGGCTAAAAGATAGCAGCGAGCTGCAAGCCGCTCTGGAAGAGGATTTTGCATGGCGCTACATCCGCATGACCTGCGATACTACGAACCCCGATCTGCTGGAAAGCTTCCAGTACTTTGCTACGGAAATTGAGCCCAAAACCGCACCCTATAATAACGAGCTGAACAAAAAACTGGTAAACAGCAATTATGTTGGCGAGCTGAGCGAAGAGAAATTCTATATAATGCTGCGCGCGGTGAAAAAATCGCTGGAGCTTTTCCGCGAGGAAAATATACCGCTGCAAACCGAGATACAGGTAGAGCAACAGAAATACCAGAGCATCACCGGCGCTATGTCGGTGCATATTGATGAGAAGGAATACACGCTGGAGCAAGCCTCGGTATTTTTAAAAGGTACCGACCGCGCCAAGCGCCAGGAAGTTTGGGAAAAGATAACCGCCCGCCGCTTGCAGGATAAAACCGTGCTTGATACCTTGTTCGACCACCTGCGTGCCCTGCGCCATAAGGTAGCGCTTAACGCCGGTTTTGAGAACTTCCGCGATTATATGTTCCAGGCGCTTGGGCGTTTTGATTACACGCCTCAAGATTGTTATGCTTTCCACGCCGCTATCGAAACCGAAATTGTACCGATCCTGCGTGAGCAGGCTGAAAAGCGCCGGGAACTGTTGGGCGTTGATACTTTAAAGCCGTGGGATATGGATGTAGACCCATCGGGCAGGCCGGCGCTAAAACCGTTCAATAGCGGTGCCGAGCTGGTGGAGAAATCTATCCAATGTTTCAGCAACATTAACCGTTACCTGGGCGAGCGCCTCGAAATAATGAAGGATAACAACCTGTTTGATGTGGAAAGCCGCAAAGGCAAGGCACCGGGCGGTTACAATTACCCGCTATCAGAAACTGGCGCACCTTTTATTTTCATGAATTCGGCCAACACCTTCCGCGATCTTACTACTATGGTACACGAAGGCGGGCACGCGGTGCATACCTTTTTGACTGCCGACCTGGAACTGAACGACTTTAAACATTGCCCAAGCGAGGTGGCCGAATTGGCATCTATGTCGATGGAGTTGATATCTATGGATAACTGGGATGTTTATTTTGATAACGAGGAAGACCTGAAACGCGCCAAACGCGACCAGTTGGTTGATGTACTAAAAACCCTGCCATGGGTAGCTGTGGTAGACCAATTTCAGCATTGGATATATACGAACCCGGGGCATACTGATGCCGAGCGTACTGAAGCCTGGCTAAAGATATACGAGCCATTTGGCGCAGGCTTTGCCGATTGGGGCGGCCACCCCGAAGCAGTGGCAAACCTTTGGCAAAAGCAGCTCCACATTTTTGAGGTGCCTTTTTATTACATTGAATATGGTATGGCACAGTTAGGCGCCATTGCGGTTTGGAAAAACTATAAAGAAAACCCGGAGAAAGGCTTGCAGCAGTACCTGGATGCACTAAAATTGGGCTACACCAAAACCATTACCGAGATCTACGAAACCGCCGGTATCAAGTTCGATTTTAGTGCAGGCTACGTAAAGGAGCTGGCTGAGTTTGTAAAAGGCGAGATGGATAAAATATAATTGTAAACCTTTTTCAGGCCTATACATTGTACGAATTGTACGAATTGTACGATCCGTACAGTTCGTACAACTTCGTACAGTTCGTACAAATTTTCGGGCTATTCGTACAGTTTCGCACAGTTTCGCACAGTTTCGTACAATCTCGTACAGTTTCGTACAGTTTCGTACAGCAAAATGGCGATGTGCAAAAATCCGCGTTTTTCTGCGGTTTTTCTGTGTTTTTCTGTGGTTTTTTTTGGTTAATGCTCGCTTAACCCCGTTTTATCAAAAAATGACTTTTTTTAGGTTTTTGAAGGCCTCAATGCGGCGTTGCTACCAGGGCTGTAACTTGAGGGTTGAAGTTGTGCCGACGATATCGGATTATAAAGATCAGCCCAAAAAATGAGCCCTAACCGAGGGGTTTTTAAAGTTGTACGGTGGAAGCCTTATTCGATTATTGGCCGCTATCCTGGTCCGAATGGATGGCTATAGCAATATCAGCGGGGAGCGGATAAAGGGTTTCGGCAGGCAGCATTGCGGTAGCCTCGGTAAGTTTATTTGCTTTTACCAACTGATGGATGCAGCTGCAATAATCGGTAATGTCTTTTATTTCCACTATCCAATTATTAAGGTACTGACGTACGGCTTCGCCGGATAGCCCAATCTGCACCGATTTGTAATTTAAAGGCTGTAGCAGTATATCCTTCTCCGGATCCCACTGTACCCTCACCGGTGCGGTTTTAAGCGCATTGTGCCATGCATCGTAAGATATGTGCGCCGAAGCATCGAAGGCTGTTAAGCATGCCGTTTTCAATGCATCATTAAAGCCGCTTCGTTTCATTTTTACAGCTAAAACCCTTTCCTGATTTTCTTTAGTTCCCCAGCCGGCGCGGTACATCATCCATAAAAAAGATGGCTTTATCCAGGTCATCCTTTCCTTTTTAAAAGGCGCAACAAACGTTTGGTGCTTAACTGCTGCCGCCGCTATACCGCTATTGTAAGCCTGGTAAACCGTTATGGTTTCTTCATCATAGCTTGCTCTTATTACTCTTAGTTTCATAGTTTATCATATTTAATTTCATACAATAATATACGCATTTTTTGCCACAAGTAAAAGCTTATTAAAACTAATCTGTGTTTTATAGGTTAAACCATCTATGAAAAAGATATTGATAAGTTTCAGCGTCCTGTTGCTATTATCGGCAGCAGGCTTTGCGCAGGCACTTAAGCCTGTTAAGATAGATAGCCTGGTTACAATTTCGTTACCCGAGAAATATACCCGGAAAGATACGCTCGGCCAGCAAGTGTTTTCGGGCAACACCCCGTTGGGGTACATGGTAGTTATCCGGCAGCCAAATGCCGAGAATAACACGCCGCTAAAAAAGGAGCGCGACCTTAATAAAGTATTAAAGGATTATATAAAAGGGATAAAAGGCCAGGCAGAAGGCTCGGATGCATTAAACGTGCGCGATACCACCATCGGGCACCTAAAAGCCAAAACGTTTACCCTTTCTACCGACCAGGGTGCCGGCGTGCAACTGCGTAACTTTATAGTAATATATACGCAGGATGTTACCTATACCTTTGAGTATTACTACCAGCAAAACCGTGCCGACCTTATAAAAGATGAATACAAGGCGTTTTCAAGCTCCATCAAGGTATCACCTGAACTGGAACGTACCGACCAGTACCTGTCTAACGCAAAAGGGATATCGCCAGGCTTGATCTCGGGTGCAGTGATCGTTGTGGTATTTATAGGGCTCATCATATTCTATATAACCCGCCGCAATAAAAAGTTAAGGGAGCAAATGGAGCGCTAATTTCCCTTAGGTTTTAGGATCCCCCTGTTCCATCGGGGGGACCTTAAAAATTGTTTGCTATCTATAAAACCCAGCCAAATAATGGTAACAAATACCCCGATTGCCGAGCCGGCGGTAACGTCCTCAAAAAAATGCTGGCTAAGGTACATGCGCGAGTAACCTACCAGCATGGCTACCAGCAGTAATGCCATTCCCCATTTTTTATTTTTGATAAGGTAAGTAAGCACAACCCCCGCAGAGAATGCAGTTACTGTATGCCCCGATGGGAAGCTTTGTATCCCGGCTATGATGTGTACGCCATCAACAAACCGTAATCTATCAATCTCGCTGTCAAAAAAAGCCCGCGGCCTTGGGCTGTTAATGCAGTATTTAAGCACCTGGGCTACAATGGATGTTATTAAAAAACTGGTAAATAACAGGAAAGCGCTACGGTAGTTGTATAACAGCAAAATGGCCGATATGATAATGATGGTAAGCCCGTCGCCAATATCGGTGATGTAGGGAGCGAGGAAATCTGCAAAGCTGTTGTAAACACCGTTCACCGCAAAGTATATTTCCCGGCGCGAGTAGAATAGTTTGACAATCAAACACCCGCATAACACGGCGAGGTAGGGTAAAAAAAAGTATTGTATCTTAAATAAAACATCCCTAACGCCTGTTTTCATTGCCCACAAAGTAACGGATATAGTTTTTCAATGCAAAAAAATGGTTATGTTTGGTTTGAAGAACTAAAACTGATCAAATTATATGTCTAAAAGCATATTCCGCAAAAAATCTGTAGACAAGATTATGGCTGATGTTGCCTGTGGTTTCAGCGACGCTGAGCATCCCGGCACAGCCTCCCAACTCCAAAAAGAACTTAACGTAAAAGACCTCACCCTGATGGGCATTGCTGCCGTAGTAGGAGCGGGGATATTCTCCACCATCGGCGAAGCTTCCTTTTATGGCGGCCCCGGGGTTTCAATATTGTTTATAATAACCGCAGTAACCTGCGGTTTTTCTGCTTTATGCTACGCCGAGTTTGCATCGCGCATACCCGTTGCTGGCAGTGCCTATACTTACGCTTATGCCTCTTTTGGCGAGTTAATTGCCTGGATAATAGGCTGGGACTTGCTGATGGAATATGCCATCGGGAATATTGCCGTAGCTATATCCTGGAGCACCTATTTTGTGAACCTGCTGGAAGGTTTTCATATCCACATGCCCGAATACCTTACGATGGATTACTTTTCGGCTTTCCGCGCGCAGGAGAAGATACAGGAACTTACAGCCGCCGGCAAGTTGGGCGAGATTACCGATAATATGAAAACTGCCGCCATTGCATGGGCAAACGCCCCCGGTTTTGGCAGCGTAAAATTCATCGCAAATTTACCGGCACTTGGTATTGTAATTATTATTACCTACCTGGTTTACATCGGCATCCGCGAAACAAAGAAAGCTACGAATGCCATGGTGGTTTTAAAAGTGGTTATCGTAATTGCGGTTATTGCGATAGGGTTCTTTTATGTAACCCCGGCCAACTGGCACCCGTTTATGCCGAATGGTTTTAAAGGGGTAATGAAAGGCGTATCAGGCGTTTTCTTTGCTTACATTGGGTTCGATGCCATATCTACTACTGCCGAGGAATGCAAAAACCCGCAGAAAGACTTGCCAAGGGGGATGATCTATTCCCTGCTTATTTGTACCGTGCTGTATATCCTCATATCGCTGGTATTAACGGGGATGGTAAACTATAAAGACCTGCAGGTAGGCGATCCGTTAGCTTTTGTATTTGCTAAAGTAGGGCTTAAAAATATCAGCTATGTAATATCTATCAGCGCAGTTATTGCTACCGCCAGCGTACTGCTGATATTCCAATTAGGCCAGCCGCGTATATGGATGAGCATGAGCCGCGACGGGTTGCTTCCTAAGGCGTTTTCGCGCATCCACCCAAAATTCCGTACGCCATCGTTTGCTACTATTGTAACCGGCTTTGTGGTTGCTGTACCGGCATTGTTCCTTAACCTTACCGAGGTAACCGACCTTACCAGTATCGGCACTTTATTCGCCTTCGTTTTAGTTTGCGGCGGCGTATTGTTAATGCCGAGGGAAGCTGCGGTAAAAGGTAAATTCCACCTACCTTATGTTAACGCCAAATACGTAGTTCCGTTTATTTTTATTGGGATGATCTACCTGTTTTGGAAACCTTTTATGGATATACTGGCGGGGGAGAACATCCACGAGAAATTCCCCTTCTTCCTGTTTATATTATTATCTGCCGCGCTAACGGTGGCCGCTGTTCTGCGTAACCTCTCGCTGATACCTGTATTAGGCCTGCTAAGCTGCTTTTACCTCATGACCGAACTCACCTACCAAAGCTGGATAAGGTTCCTGGCATGGCTGCTAATAGGGCTGGTGATTTATGTGTTTTACGGTTACAAGCACAGTTTAATTGGCAAAGCACAAAAAGCGGAAGCAAAGGGTTAAACAATACTTTTAAGATAGAACCGCCCGATAGGAATATAGGGCGGTTATTGTTTTAGGGCACAGCCACTATCGTCCCCGCGTCATTGCTGTACCGCCAACTGTACCCATAGAAAAATATATTGACATTAAAGAAATACTATTGATCAATGACTTGAGGATATGTCATTCCGAGGGAAGCGTAGCGACGAGGAATCTTGTTAGCAATGCAAAGCAGGCATGCAAAGTGGTGAGCATTGCATCAACAACAAGATTCCTCCCTCGTTCCTCGGTTCGGAATGACAAGACTATAAATAACCTACCGCCAGTCATCATAAGGAACGAAGCAATCTCTACGCCTTGTATTAACGCCTTGCATAGCCGCTCTACATATCGGGAGATTGTTCGTTCCTCGCAAAGAGGTGGCTGAAAATAGCCAACAAAAAAGGGTTACCCGTTAAACCGGCAACCCTTTTTTGTATTAGTATGATTTAGCTACATCACCCTCGTTAAATTCACCGATTCGGGCGAGGTTAACATCAACGGTACTTTCTCTACCGTAACAAAACTCAGGTCGATGCCAAAGTTGCGCTCTTCGGACAGGCTGATCTTTTTGAGGTGCGAGTAAATAAACATCACCACCTTTTCGTAAAACGACAGGTTATGCGAACGCGATAATACTTTCTCTATCACCACAAACCTGAAGTCGCCTACAATTTTGTGTTTGTTAAGCGATTTGTAGGTGCTGGTAATATCCACTTCGCCATTCTTCACCAAATCTTCTACCACCTTGCGGAACAACAGGTTTATCTGCTGCTCTACACGGAAACCCAGTTTAAAGTCAACGCGGATGAGTTTGCCGGGTATCAGGTGGTCAACCTCGTACTCGCTTTTGTAAGGCTCATCCACCACATCAACGTGTACCAGCCAGTAAACGTCGGCGCGTTTGGGCTGCTTTTGCAATATGGAGTAGATGATCTTAGATTCTACTTCGGAGTTGAAGTTGGCACTGGTGAGGTAAATAAGCTGCGATGCGTATTTGGGTACGGTTTCGTCCTCGCTCATCTCTTTAATGATGTTGTAATAATCATCTATCTCGATAAACTTCACATAGCGGTTTTTGATCTTTCGGGCGGTGTGCCAGGTCCACATTACGGTGAACAATACAAAACCGATAGATAAGGTGAACCAGCCGCCTTCTAAAAACTTATGCAGGTTACCTAACAGGAACGTGCCCTCTATCAACAGGTAAACAAGCAGGAACGCACCTATAATATAGGTTGGCACCTTTTTGCGCTGCAGGAATTTTGATACCAGGATGGTGGTCATCAGCATGGCCATGGTAATACTTAAACCATAAGCCGCCTGCATTTTTGCCTCGTGCCTAAATAGCAGCACCACGCCAATACAGCCCGCGCAAAGCAGCCAGTTGGCGCTGGGTACATACAACTGCCCTTTTTGCTCGCTTGGGTAATTGATGCGCACCTTTGGCCACAAGTTTAACCTTACGGCCTCGGCTATTAGCGTGAACGAACCCGAGATTAAAGCCTGCGATGCAATAACCGCCGCAATGGTAGCAATGCCTATGCCGTAGATGAGGAACCACTCGGGCATTATCTTATAAAATGGGTTATTCAGGTTCAGGTCTATCGATTGCCCGGTATGCTGCAGCAACCATACGGCCTGCCCAAGGTAGTTTAAAACAAGGCATGCCTTTACATATATCCAGCTTATCTGGATGTTTTTGCGCCCGCAGTGGCCCAGATCAGAATATAATGCCTCGGCCCCGGTAGTACACAGGAACACGGCACCTAATATGATAAAGGCATTATAATCGCTGGTGAGTAAATGCACTGCATAATAAGGGTTTAAAGCTTTTATGATAGAGGGCATCTGCACAATAAAGGCTATACCTAAAACACCCATCATGGTAAACCAAATAAACATTAAAGGGCCAAACGCCTTACCCACCAGCGATGTGCCAAACTGCTGTATAATAAACAGCCCCGCTATAATTGCAATTACAATTTGCACGGTTGGCAGTTCGGGGTAGTAAGTTTTTAAACCTTCTATGGCCGATGAGATGGTAATTGGCGGGGTGATGATACCATCGGCAAGCAGGGCGCAGCCACCTAATACTGCCGGTACAATAAGCCATTTTGCTTTGCGGCGTACCAGGGAAAAGAGGGAGAATATGCCGCCCTCGCCCTTGTTATCGGCCCTAAGCGTTATTACAACATATTTTAATGTGGTTTGCAGCGTAAGTGTCCAAAAAATGAGGGAAACGCCGCCAAGTACCAGCGTCTCGGAGATGCGCTGCGAAAAATTGGAATGCTCCGAGCCAATGATGGCTTTGAACACGTATAAGGGCGATGTGCCTATATCGCCATAAATTATTCCTAAACTGATCAACAGCCCGGCGGCTGTTAGTTTTTGCAGATCCTTGTGAGTTGACACGGTGTTGTTAATTTAATTATATAATAAGCATGGCTTTGTTGGTAGCCGGGCTTGTTGTTTATTGTTCTGATGCTTCTACGCGGTGTATCTCTACACTTTCGGGCGAGGTAAGCATGAGGGGGACTTTTTCTACAGTAACAAAGCTTAGGTCGAGCCCAAAATTGCGCTCTTCTGATAAGCTTACTTTTTTTAGTTGTACGTAAATAAACATGATGAAACGTTCGTAAAACGATAGGTTGTGCGAACGCGACAAAACTTTTTCGATCACCACAAACCTAAAATCGCCAACTATTTTGTGTTTATGCAGCGATTCGTACCGGCTGGTGATATCTACTTCGCCTTTTTTTACAAGGTCTTCCACTACCTTTCTGAATAGTAAATTTATTTGCTGCTCTACGCGGAAGCCCAATTTAAAATCTATGCGGATGAGCTTGCCGGGTATCAAAAAATCAACTTCGTATTCGCGTTTGTAGGGCTCATCCACTACATCAACATGCACCAGCCAGTAAACGTCGGCACGTTTGGGTTTTTTCTGCAGTATCGAATAAATTATTTTTGATTCTATCTCCGAATTGAAATTAGCGCTGGTCATGTAAACCAGTTGCGAAGCATACTTAGGTACCGTTTGGTCCTCGCTCATTTCCTTAATAATGTCGTAGTATTCATCTATCTCGATGAATTTTACGTACCGGTTTTTAATTTTACGGGCCACGTACCAGGTCCACATTACAATAAACAATACTACGCCTATTGCAAACGTAAACCAGCCACCATCAATAAATTTGTGCAGGTTACCCAGCAAAAATGCGCTCTCGATGGCCATATACATAGCAAAGAAAGCCACAATAATATACATCGGCACCTTTTTGCGTTTCAGGAAATTGGAGATGAGGATGGTGGTCATCATCATGGCAACGGTAATACTTAAGCCGTAGGCTGCCTCCATTGCTTCCGATTTTTTAAACAGCCACATTACGCCTAAGCAGCCTGCAAACAATATCCAGTTGATGCTGGGTACATATAGTTGCCCTTTTTGGATGCTGGGGTACCTTATTTTTACTTTGGGCCATAAGTTTAGGCGCACGGCCTCGGCTATTAAAGTAAAAGAACTTGATATAACCGCCTGGCAGGCAATTACCGCTGCCACGGTGGCTATGCCTATACCAAATATGAGGAACCAGGGCGGCATTATCTGGTAAAATGGGTTAAATACGTTCAGGTCTATATCGGCACGGCCATTGTGCTGCAACAGCCATACCGCCTGCCCAAAATAGTTAAACAGCAAACAAGGCTTAACATAAAGCCACGTGGCCCTTATATTGGGCCGCCCGCAATGCCCAAGGTCCGAGTATAGGGCCTCGGCACCGGTAGTGCAAAGGAAAACGGCGCCCAATATTACAAACGCGTTATAGTTGCTGGTAAGCAACTGGTAAGCATAATAAGGGTTAACGCCTTTTAGGATAGAAGGCATCTGGATAATGTAGCTAATGCCTAAAACGCCCATCATGGTAAACCAAAGGAACATAATTGGCCCAAATGCCCTGCCAACGATAGAAGAGCCATACTGTTGTATAAAAAACAGGAAGGCGATGATACTTACAACTATATAAAATGTGGGGATGCTATGGTAACGGGCGTTTAAACCCTCTATAGCAGCAGATATAGTAATAGGAGGGGTGATGATACCATCGGCAAGCAGTGCGCAGCCGCCAATTATTGCCGGTACTACCAGCCATTTTGCCCTGCGCCGTACCAGCGAGAAAAGCGAAAAAACGCCACCTTCGCCTTTGTTATCGGCCCGTAGCGTAATCACAACATACTTAAGGGTAGTTTGCAGGCACAGCGTCCAAAAGATGAGCGAAACGCCGCCAAGCACCAATTCCTCGGTGATGCGGTTGGTGCCTATGATGGCTTTAAACACGTATAGCGGGGATGTGCCAATATCACCGTATATTATTCCCAAACTAATCAATAGCCCGGAGGCCGTTAGTTTTTGCAGATCTTTATGATTCGACACCGTGTTTAAAAAAGTTTACAAATTTACAAAAATTACATTAGCACAACCGTGATTTTATCTTTGTGTGTTTGGGTTGCCAATATTTATGGAATTGCAGCTAAAGAGGCCAATTATTTGCATAATTTTTATACAGCCCTTTCAAACCCGCGGGTAAGGTGATAAAATTTCAATTGCCCCCACGGTGTATTTTGCCCAACCGGCATTGGTAATCAGGCACGGTTAACAAAATTTATGCGTAAACCGCCGTTTTTAAGCCGGGGAGGCTACAGATTGTGGAATAATGAAACAGGTGTGTGTAAGTAACCATATTATTAAATATTGATAGGGTAACTTAAACTATTACAAAGCGTATAAGTCAATAGTTATAAGTTTGTTAAAATAAACTGGAAAATGTGTAAATTGTTAAAAATTGTTAAAACTATTTATTAATTGTACAGATTATGGATTGTAGTAAACAATATTTATACTTTTGCATGTAATACTACTATGGGGAGAAAATTTACTAAGCTTAATTCCTGGTTTACCTTTATACTGCTTGCGGTGATGGTAAATGTTGCTATTGCAAAAGGAATGGCGGTACAAAAAACCGACACTTCCTATCTGAAGTACCTTAAAGGCAAAGCCAAGCCGATGAATAAAAACATCCTTCATTTATCTTTGCCTCCTATTAAGCCTGCAGTTATATCAAACGCCAAAATATATGTTGCCAGGCCCGATGATAAGCTACTGTCTAACGTGCAGGTGTATCCAAACCCGGTTAATGATGTGCTTAATGTAAAGTACACGGTATCGCGCGGGGCCTTTGTAAATATTAAAATAATGGATGTGCTTGGCAACGATGTAGTGAACCTGTTTTCGCAACGGGTTGAAAACGGCGAGCAAAGCATCACTTATCCTGTTAACAGCAAACTTAGCCGCGGCTTTTATTTTCTGAGGATAAACGTAGGTACCGAATCTATCAATAAGAGGATATCGGTTCTGTAAGCACTTGTTAAATTTCGAACACCGAATGCTGAATGTCGAATAATGAAGTAAAAAACTTCGATATTGGATATTCGACATTCATTATTCGCTATTAAATTCCTGCTGCTTATTAAACGACGAATAGAATTTTTACACGCAATTTCTTTCTCTCCCCTTTTCTTGGGATATATAATTTTTAGCTTTGGAGTTATTACTTGAACTTATGAAGATAATTGCCATTGGCCGCAACTACGCCGAACATGCTAAGGAGCTGAACAACCCTGTCCCCAGTGTACCGGTGATTTTTATGAAGCCCGACACCGCATTGTTAAAGGATAACAAACCCTTTTACCATCCCGATTTTTCGCAGGACGTACACCACGAGATAGAAATTGTACTAAAGGTGTGTAAGGAAGGCAAACACATCAGCGAGAAGTTTGCGGCTAATTACTATGATGAAATAGCCCTCGGCGTAGACTTTACCGCAAGGGACATCCAATCCAGGCATAAAGAAAAAGGGCTGCCCTGGGAGCTGGCCAAAGCCTTTGATAACTCGGCGCCGGTAAGCAACTTTTTGCCGAAGGCACAATTTGCTGATTTATACCAGATGCGCTTTAACCTGGATGTAAACGGCGAAACCCGCCAGCAGGGTAACACAAAGGACCTGCTCTTCTCCTTCGAGCGCATCATCGCTTTTGTATCGCAATACATCACCCTAAAAAAAGGCGACCTGATCTTCACCGGAACCCCGCAGGGCGTAGGCAAGGTAAACATTGGGGATAAGCTGGAAGGTTATTTGGAAGGAGTGAAGATGTTTGATTTTGAAGTGAAGTAGGCAGGTTTTGAATATCGAATAATGAATGCCGAATATCGAATGATGAAGTATTTCCTTCATTATTCGATATTCAAAATTCGGTGTTCGGCATTTCTTATCACTTTGCAGATATTCCCAACAAAACTGCCCAATGGTAGTTATCTATAAAAATTTAACGAAAGTATGCCAATTCGACCGTGTAGCAGGAAGAAACCGATAACAACTCATTGTAAAACCTGCGCGGCCCTGGTGCTGCTGTTGCTGTTGGGCACCGCAACCCGGGCCCAGCAACCCATCCAAAGCAAAAAATACCCGCAAAACTATTTCCGTTACCCGCTGGATCTCCCGCCCGTTACTGCCGGCTCTTTTGGCGAACTAAGGCCAAGCCACTTCCACTCGGGGTTGGATTTTAAAACTATGCAGCGTACCGGCTACCCCGTGCATGCCGTTGCAGATGGTTATGTATCGCGCTTGCGTGTGCAGTTTGGTGGTTTTGGGCAGGCCATTTATGTAACCCACCCAAACGGTTATACCTCGGTTTACGGGCACATTCAAAGCTTTACGCCCGAGGTTTTCAAATATATCCGCGATTACCAGTACAAAAACCAAACTTTCGAGGCGGATATTAAGGTGCCGCCCGGCTTGTTTAAAGTGCTTAAAGGCGATGTGATAGCAATATCCGGCAACGAAGGCGCATCCGCAGGCCCGCATGTGCATTTCGAACTGCGCGATACGCTTACCGAAGAAACCATCAACCCGCAGCTGTTTGGGCTTACTATACCCGATGATGTTCCGCCAGCTATTACAGCCATCGGCGTATACCATTTAAACGGCAGCCCTTTTAGCGAAAAAACGCCAAAGGAGTTTTTAGGCGTTACCGGCGCAGCGGGCAATTACCACTTATTTAAACCACAGGTACTGCAGCTAAGCGGCAACACGGGTTTTGGCATTGCCGTTACCGACCAAAACAGTGCATCGCACAACCACAACGGCGTCTATTCTATCGAATTAAAGCTGGACGGGCAAACTGTATACACCTTTGCGGTAGAACGTTTCGCGTTCGACCAAACACACGCCGTTAACGCTTATACAGATTACCCTACCTTTTTGCTAACCCGCCGCATGATACAAAAATGCTTTATCCTGCCCGGCAGCCGCATATCGTTATACCCGCAATCAATAAACCGGGGCATTATCCCGTTTAATGATAACCTGCTGCACGATGTGGAGTTTATTTGCAGGGATGTGGCGGGCAACACCTCTACGGTAAAGCTGAAAGTACAATCTAACACAACAGCAAATAATATACCCCCGGCAAAGCCCGCAGGCACGCTAATGCATTACGACGAGAACAACGACTTTTTTAACGGCAAAGTACGGGTGCAGATAATGCCTGGCAACCTGTACGACGACCTTGACTTTTTGTATGATACCCAGCCCATGAAACCCGGCGCGTACTCGGTTACCCACCGAATACACAATAAATTTACGCCGATACATGACGAGTACGAGCTTTGGATAAAACCCGATGTAAGCCTGGGCAGCCATGCCGATAAAGCGGTAATTGTAAGCGCGGCCAGCGGCAGCATTGGGGGCACATACGATGGCGGCTTTGTAAAAGCAACCGCACATGCCTTCGGCGAATTTTATATTAAGCTGGATACGGTGGCGCCTGTCATCACACCAATAAACATCCGTAATGGCAGCAACCTTAAGGGGGTAAGCGCTATTAAGGTTA
>CBFGNE010000014.1:0-14867 GCA_965649995.1 uncultured Mucilaginibacter sp. | reverse complement strand
AGCCGCTGTTGCCGCCGCTGGAGATAATGAGCGGGATGAACAATGCCAACACTACGGCCTTTTCTATAGCGTGCTCAAAAAAGCCCATGGCGGTGGCTGTCAGCATTTCGCCTAAAAACAATATTACCAGCCAGCCTACGCGTTTTTTTACCAGCCGGAAGAGGTTGATATCCAAATAAGGCTCATCCAGCGCTTCGGTACCACCAATCTTTTGGATGTCTTCGGTGTATTCTTCGTTAGCTATCCAAAGGATATCATCAACGGTAACAATACCTAATAATATATTTTCGCTGTCGGTAACCGGTAAAGCGGTACGGTTATTCATCCTGAATACGTTGATGGCGTCCTGCTGCGGGTCGCTGGCGCTAAGGGCTATCAGGCGGCCGTCCATCAGGTCGCTTACTTTCGTTTCGGGTTTTACCAGCAATATCTCGCGGATACGGATATCATCAAGTAGTACGCCGTTCTCGTCTATTACGTAAATAACATCAATGGTTTCGGAGTTTTTACCGTAGCGGCGTATGTGCGAGAGAACGCGGGTTACATCCCAGGTTTTTTTAACGGCAATGTAATCGGGCGTCATTAAACGGCCAACGCTGTCTTCCTCGTAACCTAAAAGCGAAAGGGCTTCTTTACGGTCGGCGGGGCTAAGGTGCAAAATTAGGTTTTTAACGGCATCGCCATGCAGTTCGGCAAAAAATGCGGTACGGTCATCCGGCGGCAGGGCGTTGATAATCTCGCCAACCTTTTGCCCGGTAAGTTTTTTGATGATACGCTCCTGCGTAGGGAAATCGAGGATACGGAAAACGTTTACCGCGCGATTTAGGGAAAGCACGTCGATAAACTTTGGGCCATGCTCGGGCAATTCATCAATAAGTTCCTCTACATCCGAGATATTGAGGCTATTCAAATATTCCTGTAGCTGCGTGGTATCCTCCTGCTCCAGTAACAATTCTATTTGCTCAACCATCTCTTCCATAGAAAAACCCTCTTGTTTACATCGTTTTTGCCTTGTTTATGCCCTTTGGTAACGCAGGCAAAAGTCGTTTATTTTTTCAAATTTCGCGGCTTTTTTTCTGTTATCTTTGCGCCTTTAAAAGAGCCAGGAAACAAGAGTCAAGAATCAAGATTTTTGTCTTGCTTCCTGATTCTTGTTTCTTGATTCTAAAAATTAAAATATGGGTTTACAATGTGGTATAGTGGGTTTGCCAAATGTGGGGAAATCAACACTTTTTAACTGTTTATCAAATGCAAAGGCGCAGGCGGCTAATTTTCCGTTCTGCACCATCGAGCCCAATGTGGGCGTAATTACCGTTCCGGATGAGCGCCTTACCAAGCTTACCGAAATTGTTAACCCAAAAAACGTTGTGCCAAACGTTATAGAGATTGTAGACATTGCCGGGCTTGTAAAAGGTGCCAGCAAAGGCGAAGGTTTGGGCAACCAGTTTTTGGCCAACATCCGTGCTACCAATGCTATCATCCACGTTTTACGCTGCTTTGATAACGATAACGTGATACACGTTGACGGCTCGGTTGATCCGATACGCGACAAAGAGATCATCGATACCGAATTGCAGTTAAAGGACTTGGATTCGATAGAAAAGAAAATCTCCAAAATAGAGAAAATGGCCAAAACGGGCGGCGACAAAGAAGCTAAAAAGGCTTACGATGTGCTTACCATTTACCGCAACCACCTATTGGAAGGTAAAAGCGCCCGCACCGCACCTGTTGCCGAAGAAGACCAGGAATATATTGCCGATATATGGCTGCTTACCGCAAAACCCGTAATGTACGTTTGTAATGTAGACGAAGGCTCTGTTGTGAGCGGCAATGCCTATGTAGAGCGCGTAAAAGCGGTTGCTAAGGAAGAGAATGCCGAAGTGCTGATCATCTCGGCACAAATTGAAGCAGAAATTGCCGAAATGGATTCTTATGACGACCGCCAGATGTTTTTAAGCGACCTCGGCTTAACCGAATCGGGCGTAACCCAGCTGATAAAAGCTGCTTACCGACTGCTTAACCTGGCCACCTACTTTACTGCCGGCGTGCAGGAAGTACGCGCCTGGACAATCACCAAAGGCTTTACCGCGCCACAGGCTGCGGGCGTTATCCACACCGACTTTGAGAAAGGCTTTATCCGTGCAGAAGTTATTAAATACGAGGATTTTGTAAAATTCAATGGCTCGGAAGCTGCTATAAAAGAAGCAGGCAAAATGGGCATTGAAGGCAAAACCTATGTAGTTGCCGATGGCGATGTGATGCACTTTAGGTTTAACGTGTAGCCCACCTACTTCCCGAAGGGGGAGCAAGAATTTTGAACACCGAATTTTGAATAACGAATATCGAAGGTTTTTTACTTCGAAGTTCGATATTCAGCATTCGGTGTTCGGCGTTTAATAGCTAAAAAGTTTTACCTTTAAACAATTCTACGATGTTATGAAGAAAGTACTTTACTTGTTTTTTGCTTTATTTATCCTGAGTGCCTGGAACAGCCTGGATGATCCGAAGAGAAGGTTTGTTGATGTAGCCGGCCTCGACTCCACCATAAAACCGGGCGACAATTTCTTCCGTTTTGTAAATGGCCGCTGGTACGATACCGTAAAAATTGCGGACGACCAGACCGGGGTGGGTTCTTATTCTTTCCTCAACATTCCGCAAAAAAAGCTCCTGCAAACTATCCTGGATAGCGTTTCGAAAACCAAGAATGCCATGGGCAGCATCGACCAAAAGGTTGGCGATTTTTACGCTTCGGGGATGGATACCTTAACTATCAACAAACGCGGGTACCAGCCTGTTGCGCCAATACTTGCGCGTATTAATACCATTAATGGTGTCCCATCGCTGATGAAATTTGTTGCCGATGAATTAAAAACAGGCAATTCTCCCATCATTGGCTTCAATATTTCGCCCGACAACAAGAACAGCGGCATCAACATAGCCCATGCTTACCAAAGCGGTACAGGTTTACCCGAAAAGGGCTATTATTTTAAAACGGATTCGTCTACGCTGCGTGCCCAGCAAGCCTATAAAAAATACATCAGCACGCTGTTTCAATTAACCGGCAGTACCCCTGCTGCCGCAACCAGGAATGCAGCGGCCTGTTACAATCTTGAAAAACAACTGGCAACGTCGCACAAAACAAATATCGAATTGAGGGACATCAATGCGAATTATAATAAAATAGCTATCGCATCCCTCCGCAAAACGCAGGCGAATATCGGCTGGGCTGCATTGCTTGCCAACTTAGGTGCAAAAACGGATTCTATTGATATGGCGCAACCTGCTTATTACAATAAGTTAAATGCACTGCTGAGATCCGTCCCCATAGGCGATTGGAAAACCTACCTAAAAGCCAATACGCTTATCAACTATGCCGCAACATTGAGCAAACCGTTTGTGAATGCCTCGTTTGAGTTCCGTAAAGTGTTATCGGGCCAGGCCACGCAAAAATCGCGCAAGCAAATTATTACCGATGATGTAGACAACTATTTAGGGCAGGCATTGGGGCAGCTGTATGTAAAAAGGTATTTTAACGAAGACGCAAAAAAACGCGTGCTTGTACTGGTAAATAACCTGCAAAAATCCTTCGAGAATAGGATAAACCATCTTGACTGGATGAGCGATAGCACTAAAATAAAAGCAAAAGAAAAATTATACGCCATCACCAAAAAACTTGGTTACCCGGATAAATGGCGTAATTACGACAGGGTGCATATCAACAGGAACAGGTACTTTGAAAACGTATTATCGCTAAACCAAAACGACTACCAGGTTCAACTGGCAAAGTTGAACAAGCCGGTGGATAAAACGGAATGGGGCACCACGCCATCTACGGTTACGGCTTACTACAATCCATCTTTTAATGAGGTTGTTTTCCCGGCAGGCATCCTGCAATTCCCCTATTTTGATTTTTCGGCAGATGATGCTATTAACTATGGTGGGATAGGGATGGTAATTGGACATGAAATGACCCACGCCTTTGACGACCAGGGCGCACAATTTGATAAGGATGGCAATGTAAAAAACTGGTGGACAAAAGAGGATTACCAAAAATTCAAGGAGAAAACAAGCCAGGTAGTTAACTTATATGGTTCGTTTACCGTTTTAGATACTGTCCACGTAAAAGGCGCCTTAACCCTGGGCGAAAACACTGCCGATAACGGTGGCATTGCCATAGCTTACGATGCGTTTAAAATGACCGAGCAGGGAAAAGGCAATGTTAAGATTGATGGTTTTACGCCCGACCAACGCTTCTTCCTGTCGATTGCCCGTATATGGCGGGTAAAAACAAGGGATGCATTCCTGCGCACCTATGTGAATACCAACCCGCATTCGCCGGCCATGTGGCGTGTTAACGGCCCCTTAATGAATTTCGAACCGTTTTACCAGGCATTCAACGTAAAGCCCGGTGATAAAAATTACAAGGCCCCAAATGAAAGAATAAAGATTTGGTAGTACTCCATTTTTGATTATCGTTTAAACTGATTTCCCGGATTAGGAGTTCAACATTCGCTGTTTTGCGTTTAAAATGTTACAAATATTGCATGTGCGGTTTGTAACTATTCCGCGCCGGCCAATGTCTTATAAAAAATACTGATCGATGAACTATTTACGAATTACTGTTTGCATGGCTGCGCTATGCCTTTTTGGGTTAAATGCCAACAGCCAACAAAGCACCGCACCTAGTTTTTTGCTCATCGTATCCATAGAAAAAAACCAGCCTGCCGAAGCCGCTACGGTGAAATTACAACGTGCAAATATTGTAGTGCAAACCACGGTTACCGACCCGAAAGGCGTTGCCAATTTCAACAACATCAAACCCGGCGATTATACCTTTTTGGTTAGCTATACCGGCTATAAAGCACAAACTACACGCGTTTACCATATACCGGGGCCTATCAGCCAGGATACCATTACCCTGCTGGCAAGCAATACAGGCTTACAGGAAGTAAGCATCACAGCTAAAACCCTCCCCGTTCAATTTAAGCAAGGCAAGGTTATTTTAGATGTAAATGCGTCAGTTACCAACACCGGCTCAACCGTTTTGGAGGTACTGGAACGTTCCCCGGGCGTAACGGTAGACAGGAATGGCGGTATTGCCCTCAATGGCAAGCCTGGCGTTACGGTGATGATTGATGACAAACTCACGTACTTATCCGGCACCGAACTGGCCAACCTGCTGGGCAGCATGAGCTCCACCCAGGTATCGCAAATCGAACTGATTGCCAACCCTACCGCCCGGTTTGATGCCAGCGGCAATGCGGGGATCATTAACATCAAAACAAAAAAGAGCACGGTTAAAGGCTTTAATGGTTCGGTAACCGCTTCTTTTGGGCAGGGTGTTTACTCCAAAAGCAATAACAGCCTTACGCTGAATTACCGGGTGGGCAAGTTCAACACCTTCCTTAATTATAGCGCAAACTACAATACAAATTTTTTCAGCATATATGCCTTGCGTAAATATTACGATAGCAATAACCAACTAACGGCTATCCTCGATCAATTCTCCTACTCGCCCGGCAAAGCATTCAACAATACGGTAAAAACAGGGATGGATTATTACCTGAGCGATAAAACCACCATCGGCATAGTGCTTACGGGTACAGCCGTTAAACGCAACAACAGCAACCGCGCCAATGCCGACTGGCAAAGCCCGCAAGGCGTGGTAGATTCATCTATATACACCACTAACACCGGTAAAAACCGTTTCCGCAACGGTGCTATTAACCTAAACCTGCGGCATAAGGTTTCCGCTTCGCAGGATTTGGCCATAGATGCCGACTACCTGCACTACAGCATCAGGGCAAACCAGGATTTTAAAAACGAGCTGAGCGGGCCAAACGGCTATGAGGAGATCTCGCGCGGCAACATCCCTACTACCATCAGCATTGGTTCGGCCAAGGCGGATTATACCATCAGGGTAAATAAAACCGATGTGCTGCAATTTGGCGGCAAGGCAGCTTTCAGCAATACCGATAACCTGGCCGACTACCAAAACCTTACCAATGGCAACTGGGTAGCTGATAACATCAAAAACAACCACTTTATTTATAAAGAGAAGATAAACGCGCTGTATAGCAGTTACGATACCAAATTGGGTAAACTAAGCGGGCAATTTGGCCTGCGATACGAGCGTACGGGCTACGATGCCAGCCAACTGGGTAACGCTATACAGAAGGATTCGTCGTTCTCGCGTTCGTACGGGCAGTTTTTCCCGAGCGGCTATTTAAGCATGGAGGCCGATAGTGCCAACACTTTCACGCTAACCGCCAGCCGCCGTATAGACCGGCCGGCCTTTCAAAACCTTAACCCGTTCTACCTTATCGTAAACAAATACACTTACATTACCGGCGACCCATACCTGCTGCCGCAATTCAGCTGGAACTTTGAGCTAAGCCACCAGTACAAAAATCTGCTGCGCACGGCGGTATCGTATAACCGCATCAAAAATTACTTCTCGCAAATATTCGTGGCCGACCCAAGCAACGATGCCATACTGCTTTACACACAGGGCAATGTAGGCAGCACCTATAACGTAGGCGCATCGCTTACCTTAACCACCTCACCGGTAAGCTGGTGGAACTTAACAACCCAGGCGCAGTATAACCATAAGCAATTAAAAGGCTTTAACGGCAATACTTACACAACCGAGATCGATCAGCTAAACCTGAACGCCAACAACCAGTTCAGCATCGGGAAAAAATATACCGCGGAGCTATCGGGCTTTTACACCACCCGCGCCCGTAACGATGTGGCCGAACTGCTTTACCCTACCGGGCAGGTATCCGTAGGCTTATCGCGCCCCGTGTTAGGTAAAAAGGGTACTATTAAGATCAGCGCACGCGATGTTTTTTACACCAACGCGATGGAAGGGTTCACCACCTTCCCAACTGCTACCGAGTATTTTTTATTGCGGAGGGATAGCCGGGTGTACAGCATATCGTTCACCTACCGCTTTGGCAAACAATACAAAACTGTAAAACGCACCGGCGGCAGCGCCGGCGACGAAATAGAACGGGTGGGTAACGGGTAATTGTCTGAATCAGAATTTTTCACGATTTGTTGTTTTTTGAGCGTTCAAGAAGGCTTCGCCGTATACAGAATTTTGGAATGAGCAGAATTTGCTTTACTGATAAGGCATTGCTTACCAATGTGATGCAGACTGGGGATAATCCCATTCTGAAAATTCTCTAATTCTGAAAATTCTGATTCAGACAGGATGCATAATTATCCTATATTTGCACCCACATTGTTTCCGTAGTTCAATGGATAGAATTATGGCCTCCGAAGCCGTCGATATGAGTTCGAATCTCATCGGAAACACAAATGCCCCGCCGTATCCGGCGGGGCATTTTTTTAACGTGCTTGCGCATTACAATACGTGCGTAGCCAATATCCGCTGCAGATCGTAAATATTTACCTGTTTGTTGAATTTCTTTTGGATGATCGGGTTAACATCGCTCGAGATCCAAACCTTCAGTTCGGCGTCCAGATCGAAATGGCCAGAGGTCTCTATACTGAAACGGGAGATGCTTTTGTAGCTCACAGAAAGGTATTCTACCTTGCTGCCTGTTATCCCTTGTTTATCTACCAGGATCAACCGCTTGTTGGTAAAAATAAACACATCTCTGAAAAGTTTGAAGCCTATCTCTATCGCCTCATTATCATTAAAAGATTCCCGAAGTCTTTTTTTAGTTCTTCGGGGTTTGCAACGCCTGCGTTGCCCAATAGGTTCGAAAAAAGTCCCATATGATTTAGTTTAGATCAGCCTTAAAGTTGGCTATATATAATTACAATTGCAAAAAATAAGGAATGCAATCGTTTAATTAATTTTACAGATGTTGGCATTCCGAAGAAACTTTTATCGCGGCGGTTTGTACTTATAGCATCAAACGCTTAGCTATGGATAACTTACAGATCAACCACTTATTTATACCTGCTTTAACTGTTAATGCGGATAATGGCAAAGCAATAGAAGTTTATTTTGAAACGATGAATGCCAACCTGCCGGATAACACCAACTGTGTGGTATACGCGGTATACCGCGGCAACAAGAAAAACGACAGCATTTTTAACCACCTCAGCATTCCGGGAGAAATTGGTGAGAACATCCCCGGCCTGGATAATATTAACCAAAAAGATTACCTGGGCGAAATAAACCTGACTGAAAACGGGCAGTGGGAATACGAAGGAGAAAAATTATCGGTTGCAGAGCAGCAGCAGGTAGCCAAGCATATACAACTAAATGCTAATATAGCCAGTAATTAAGATAATGTCTCTGGTGCTTTACCGGGTACCGGCAATCCGTTGCCTTTATTGCGGTAACCCGATAAAATTGCATTTCGAAAGCCAAATAGCGCGGCACCGGCGGTGCCGAGTTCCCAAAATGCGTTGAAGTTTAGCATGCCCAAGCCTATGGATGCGCCGACAATAAAACCAACAACGGCACCTTTATACGAAAAATTTTTTGCAGGGAATATCATGATCGCATTGTTTAGGCTGATTGATGTGTTAAATTTAGCTTTTAAATAACACAAATCAAACACCTAAACAAATGCGGGCAAATTACGCCGTAGCTACCAGCCTGCTTACGCTGCGGTAAACATAATTATTAAAAATATGCCTGCGGGCAAACCTGCCCGGCGAATCGGCATTGATGAGTTTAACGTAAACCGCTTTTGGCACATCAAAGTACTCGTATTCGCTGCCATCCAAAAACGCAACTTTTAACACCTGGCTTTTGTATTCAAAATCGGCAATGTTCGAAGCGGTTGTGGTAAGCGTATAGTCGGCTATAGTTTGGTTGCGTGTTTCAGGCGCTATGCTCACCAAAAAGTGGTAAGCTTCTATAATGGTTTTGCTTTTTTCTTCGGCAGCTTCCTTTTCCTCAGCGCTGTGCTGAAACTTATCGGGGTGCCATGTTTTCATTAAACTACGGTAAATAGTTTTTAATTCCTGTAGTTCTGCAACTTCGGTAACACCTAAAAGCTTCCTGTAATCAACAATTTTTTTCATGCTTATTTTTATTCGTATGCTTATTTACGTTGAAAATGAAGCAGATAAAGCTAATCACCGTCGCGGAAAATACGCCGCAAAGGTACGGTTTATAAATTTGCTGTGCAACGGTGGCGAAGATATAGTGGCTAACGATTGCCGATGCATTTTCGGATAGTGCTAATAATCGTAAACATGTTCAATAGTAATCTTTTTACCAAGCAATTCCCGCAACACCGTGGTTAAGCTTGTTACTTTAGTTACCAGCGCAACTCTGTTTAACCCGGGCTTGGTGGGTATTGACTGCGTAAAGATTACTTTGTAATTATTGCTGTTATTTACCGCTTTAGCAGTTAATACTGTAAGCATAATTGCGCCGTTATTACCCGCAATTTCTTTAATGTTTATGCCTGATAACGCCAACTTGCAAACCGAAGGATTAAAATCTGCATAGCGCGGCAGGTCTATCAGCACCGAATCTCCGCCCAGTCGCCTAATATTTTTTATGGCGGGATATCCGGCCAAATCAGCAGGCAAGCCATCGGTTGTAACGGCAGTGTTTAATAAGGCCTCATCATACGCCGATTTGGTGCCTTGCTTTATCAGCCAGCCGTAGCCGCTTTTCACCAACAGCTCGGTAGTAAGGTAGTACCTGCGTTCCAGCTTGCGCAGCAAATGCGGGCCAAAAAAATCGGTTTCGCCCCAAAGCCCTTTTAGCTGCGCGTTAAAATCATATTCGTACCAGGGCGTATCCTCAATAAAATCAACATAACTACGCATGTAGCGTGCGTTAAACTTATCCTCTGCAACCATATCTGCATTATCGGTAATGCGGCCGACTGTGGTTTCATAAACTGATTTTATGCCGTATTCCACAGTGGTGCTCACTCCTATCACCATTATCATGGCGTGGTAACCGGTGTTGAATTTGTAGTTGCCTTTTATTTGATCGTACACCACACCATAGCCATGCCAAAGCTGCCCTATGTGGGTTGCATACGGGAATGAGGTTGATGTGTGCTGCTCAAAATAATCGGCCTGCTCTTTTGGGCTGAAAACCAAAAACCATTCGGGGTATGTTAAAAAGGTTTGGTCGGCGGGCCGCAGGTCTTTCTGCGGAGTTGCCGGGCGCAGGTTTAGGGTTAGCCAGGCTTTGTTAACCACAAGCCCATCGCCCGCCGGTATAGTATCAGGAGTTTTGTTTTTCAGCACGAAAACAACAACTGCTAATACCACAGCTATCAATGTTAATATGCGCAGCCTGGCCATAATTGCTTATTTATTAAAATGCATTAGTGTATTATCAGATGGATCCTTATCCTGCAATACCCTTGCGCCGCTATCTTTAAACCCTGCCTTGCCAATAATGGCCGCCCATTCGTCGGCGGCTTTAAAGTTTTTAAAATCCCTTGCTTCAAACTCATAAGTTTCGTTTAGCCCGGCGTTAAATACAGTGTGCACCAGCGATACAAAGGTTGCCATCTCCGCCGTTTTTACGTCATGGTCGCGGATGATGAACGAGCCGCCGGGGCGCAATATGCGGTAAACAGATCGTACAAAACCATCCAGCTTATCTACCGGGCAATGGTGCAACCCAATGTAACAGGTAACCACATCAATGCTTTCATCGGCAATATCCTGCCCGCTTACAGGTTGGTAGCCCTTTATATCAATAAAGGTACCCAGCTTGCTCAATTGCCCGCGCTCCATAATGTCGCCGGGAGAGTTTGTTGGGGCGATATCGTTTAGCAGGTAAATAGGGCCGGTTACCTTAATCTCTTTACGCAGCCGGCTGATGTACCTGCCGGTAGAGCCAATTTCCACATACCCGTTTATCTGCTGTTTGTCACCCAACAGCCCAAGTGTTTGGCGGGCAATTTCCTTCTTCTGCTTTTTTAGCGCCGGTAAGGCGTAGGTAAGTTCCGATAAAAAGGGCTTTATACCCGGCAGCTTGCTTTGTACCGATTTGTAAATTGCTTCATCGGTAGCGTTGGCAGCGGTTTCCTCCTTTATCAGTTGATGAAATTTATCCTCGGGGTACAGGTGGAATATCACCTGCAAGAAACGGTAAAAATCGTCGCTCCATTTGGTGTCGTTAAATACAGCTTTAAATTCTGAGGTATTAGCCATTGGTTTGCGGGTTTATTGGTTTATAATAAGTTTCCCAAAGCGTGTTACGGAATTTGTTATCCGGGTCAAGCACTGCCTTCAATTGAAATAATTTATGTGCGTTGGGGTAGGCTTTAAAAAATTGTTCGGCAGTTGGGTGTATTTGGTAAGGCAAATAGTATGCCCCGTTTACAGCAATAACAGCGTCGGCCAGTTCGCGTGTCCAAACCGCTACAGCATTTTTGGATGCGGCATCGGTGCGTTGCTTATAATATACTACAAAGGCAAACACTTCCTCGCGCGCCCAGGCCAAATAGGTGCCGGGGTCGGCTTCGGCATGCCGCATCGAAACATTAAGCACGTTTACGTTATAGCGAATAAATATCTCTGCCATGGCGGCTTCAAATTCCTCAAAACGCTGCACCGGCACAAAATACTCCAGCAATACATAGGTGCTATCAGTGCGCGAGCGCGGTTCCAGTTCGGCCACATCATACCCTGCTTCGTAATTGCGCCAATGTATCTTCTTACCCCTAAAAAGCAATGGGTCTATCAAATACTCACGGCGCCATTTACCAAGGGGTGTTTCAGTAAACGACCATAAAAAGTAGCGCTCCAGCGGATACGATTCCTTTAACGGCATCAAACGGGTTTTTACTGTTGGTTTTTCTTCCGTTTCTACCCAGGTTACCGCGCGCAGTTTTTTGTATTTAGGCGGGTAGATGTCTCCATTATGGAACACGGCTTTTTTATTGCTGCGGATATTTTTAAAAAAGTATTCCTTATACTCCGCCACATGCATTTTTTTATCAATGCGCCTTATGGCAACATTATCGGCCAGTTCTAACTCCGCCTGCACTATAATACCGATGGCATTGTAACCGCCTACCGCGCCAAAAAACACTTCTTTATTCTCCTGCAAACTGGCATGCACCAGCGTACCATTTGCCAGCACTACATCTATCGACCGTACCGACAATACCACAGGCCCCAAACCCATATACCTGCCATGCGCATTAACGCTTAAGGCACCCCCAACGGTAAAGTTGGCGTAGGTTTGCATAATTTTTACGCTAAGGCTGTACTCATCAATATATTGCTGAATATCGCACCACCGTATGCCGGTTTGCACATTTATCAGCTTTGCATCCTTATCAAATTGCAGCACATTATTCAACCCGCGCATATTTATATGAGTACTGTGGGGGCTTGCCGTTTGCCCGCCCATACTAAAGCGCCCGCCGCCTACCGATATACTGCCGCTTGTATTTTTAACAATTTCGCAAAGTTCCTCTACAGATGCGGGGCGTATAACCCCGGCCACCAATACGGGGTTTAGGCGGGTAACATCGTCTATAATGCGTTCATCCGTTTTAAGGTGGGGGATTTGGCGCCCTTCGTCGTTTTTAAGATAATCTGCTGCTGCACCGGGTACGCCGCCGTAATAGTTAGCTGTGTAAGTGCCCCGTTTAAACCCAAGGCACCATATAAGCCATAATGGGCCGAGTACGGGTATTAATACGCTAAGCAGCCAATAGCCCGATTTATCTTGGTCGTGCAGGCGTTTCATCGCTGTTGCCACAATTATCCAAAACAAGGGCGGGTATAAAACCCAGGTGGCATCCGCGCCAATGGTAAAAGCAAGCAAATTGTACAATACGTAAAAGGTGCACCAATAAAATAGCGCAGCCACCCAATACACGCCGCGCGAAAGCCGCCCGTTAAAGGTGAAAAGTAAATAGGTAACAGGTAGTTTTTGTTGTAAGCGCATGGTGATTAGCTTAGGCTAATATATAGTTTTGTTTCAATTACCGTGCTGACTTATCACCCCCTTTTAGATGCCGCTCCCCATTTAACAAAATTTAACTTACAATATGCAACCTTGGCAAACGTTTTATATTTTTACGTCAAACCCTATCGAAGTATGAAACTATTAAGATCGAGCATCGTTGCGGCCGCATTTTTATCAGCGGTTGTCGTATTCCCGGCCTGCAAGGCCAAAAAAGCAGTAGTTGCACCAGCACCTGCGCCTGTTGTTGAAACCCCAAAACCTGCGCCTGTGGTAGAAACGCCTAAGCCTGCACCGGTAGAAACACCTGCACCGGCTCCGGCACCGCCAAACTACAATTTCAGCAACATACAATTCGAATTCAATTCGGGCATATTAAAAACCGAAGCATACCCAATTTTGGATAAAGCCGTAGCGGAAATGAAAAAAGACCCGTCGGTAAAATTTGTGCTGAACGGCAATTCATCTGCAGAAGGTACCGATGCCCATAACATGGAGCTATCTGTAGAACGCGCAACCTCCGTAAAGTTATACCTAACCAACAGCGGTATCAACGGCGATAACCTTGTTGTAAAAGGCTGGGGCGAAAGCAAACCTATTGCCGATAATACCACCGAAGCCGGGCGTGTATTAAACCGCAGGGTAGAGATTAAGAAGCAGTAGATAAGAGAACACCAGGTATTAAAAACAAAAATGGGAGCCAATTGGCTCCCATTTTGTTTTCCTTTATTGTGTTTATCCTCTCCCTCAATTCTTATGTATCTCCAATTCACTAATGAGGTTATTGGCATGCCCTAAAATATCTATGCACCAAAGCACGTACCTAACATCTACGCAAATGGTGCGTTTATAATCCTTATTAAAGGCAATTTCGCCGCTCATTGCTTCCCAGTTACTGTCGAAGGCCAGCCCTATAAGTTCGCCCTCGCCATTGATTACCGGCGAACCTGAATTGCCTCCCGTAATATCGTTATTGGTAATAAAACCAATAGGTACGGTACCATGGTCGGCGTACTGGCCAAAGTTTTTTTGCTTGTAAGCGTCCAACCAGGCCGCGGGCAGGTCGAATTCATCATCGCCGGCTTTGTACTTCTTCATTGCGCCATCCATATCGGTTTGTACATCAAAATGCTTCCCATCCTTAGTGGTGTAGTCCTGCACGTTCCCGTAGCTTATGCGCATAGTTGAGTTTGCATCCGGCGACATTAATTGCCCCTGGTTTTTTTCAAGCAGGGCCTGCAGGTAGATGCGGTCCAGGTGGTCTTTCTGTGTATCAAAATCGCTTAGCTTGGTTCCAAAAACGCTCTTTTTATAGCTGCTCGGGTTCAGGTTGATCACAAAAGGCACTAAGGGGTCCTCGCGAAGTTTATCAACCGAGCGCCCGGGTAAAAAGGCCTTCAGCTTCAAGGTATCTATCAGGTTGCTGCTTTGCCATAAATAATCGGCATATTTTGCAAACGCTACCGATGGGTTATCCGGCGCAAGTTTGGTTACCACGTCTTCTATATATGCAGGATGCTGATCTTTGGGAATATCGGTATACCACGAAGCCATTAGCTGCGTAAATATTTTCTTATCAGCAACCAGGTTGTATGATTTGATGTAATCGTCGTTTACTTTTTTTAGCTCGTCCTTTATTTCTGCTTTTTCCTTGTCGTCGCGTTTAGAATTCTCCAGCGCCAACTGCCCGAAACAGTTATTCAGTGCCTCATCAACAAAAGATGGTGCCAGCAAACCTTCGTTAATATAGGTTTTGTGGATAGCATAGGGCTGGTAACCGGCATACAGCTTTTGATAATCGCTCATCAGGTTTGCATACTGTGGCTTATCTGCTGCCCATTTAGTAAAATCGGCCTCTTCCTGCTGTTTTTGCCCGTAAATATTAAGGTTTTTTAATTGCTCGGTTTGCCGTATAAAGTACTTCCAATAATTAGATACCTTTTTGTTTTCCGACGATAACTTTAGTCGGGTATCT
>CBFGNE010000013.1:0-14972 GCA_965649995.1 uncultured Mucilaginibacter sp. | reverse complement strand
CCGGAAAACTTTTGATAGCTCACCGGCAGGGCACTACAAGCCAGCATCGCAGCGACTACCAGCACCGCAAGTAGCCGCCACATCAGCCATTTCTTATTCGTGCGGCTTAGTTCCTGCCAAAGCAGGAAGGCGGCCAGCAAAATGCAAAGCACAATCACCACGGTATTCCAGTCGGACTGCATCATGGCTTAGCTTTTTTAAGGTTTTTATAATAACTGCGCGATAGGCCCATATCGGAAGGCTGGCTTTCGGTTGACGGCGTTACTTTGGGGTTGGCAAGCGTTTTTTGTATCGCCTGTTCCACCGTGCCAATATCATTTATGTTTACCTTTTGTGCCGATAATATCCGCCGCATTGCACTTAGCGCCGGCAGATAAGCCCCCGGCTGTGCCGATGCCCGCAGGCTTAGCTGTTGGTTGGCCACTTGCAAAACCCGCGCGTTCACAGCATTTAGTACCGGTTTGAGTTTAAGTTGCTCCAATACATTCACAGCCTTTTTCAAGCTCTCAAATTGGTCGGCGGCAGGTTTTATTTCCTGCTTATTTACAGGTTGTATTACCTTATCCAGCTCACCCGTTAAGCGTTTATCCAGTTTGATGGGCGTTGGGTTGTAGGCCGTTTTGGCCACGTAGGAACGCGATTTTTGCTGCAGATCCTTCAGCAAGCGCAAAGCTTTATAGGCGAAGGGCAGGGCGGCTTGCGGTTTATATAGGCGTAGCTGCAGCTCTGCCTTCCACATTTCGGTGAGGGTTGCTTTTAGCTGGGCTTTGATGGCAGGTTCGAAAAACTGGGCATCTTCGGCTTTATCATGATCATCGGTGTACTCCTTTAATATTTTGGTGGCATTACTGAAATCTGCCGGGTCGGCCACGCCATCGCTGCCTTTGGGGTCTTCTACGGTTTCGTCTTCCTCGCCTAAAAACTTACCATACCGTAGGCGCAGCAATTTTTGGTCGATACCCAGATCATTACTGCGGGCATTGAATTTTTCTACGGAAATGCTGTCCTTATCCTTCAGCAATTTCTCGGCATCGATAATAATTTGCCGTTCGCTGCGGAAAAATTCGGGCTTGAGGTTGGCACCACTCAGCACGCCGTCCATGCTCAACAATTCAGCAGTATCCTGTATGGCGACCGTAAACACATCTGTACGGCTTTGTTGTCGATGGGTATCTGTCGCTACCACATAAAAATACAGTTCATCGCCGGGTTCCATATCCAGCGCAGGCAGA
This sequence comes from uncultured Mucilaginibacter sp., assembly GCA_965649995.1. Taxonomy (GTDB): domain Bacteria; phylum Bacteroidota; class Bacteroidia; order Sphingobacteriales; family Sphingobacteriaceae; genus Mucilaginibacter. Next base: position 13,740 of record CBFGNE010000013.1, on the reverse strand, counting down.
CTTATGAGTTTCTGTACATCATATTGTGGCTGCCCGGAAAATATGGCAGTGAAGTTGAGTTTATACTCTTTAAACTTCACCCCCTCGCCCCTGCCTTTAGCAACGGTAGCGGTAATAACGGCGTTGCCAATGCCATAATCATCCGTTAGCGATGCGTTAATATTCACCTGCTGCGCTTCCCCGGCATCTATGTAGGTGTATTGCTTGGGCGACCGTACCTTTATCTGCGGCGGGGTATCTTTTATTACCTGCACCTGGTAAAGTTCTGACGGTTTTCCATCGATACTCACCTGGTAAAAGCCGGGCTGGCTGATGGTTTTGGATGCCTGCCATTCGGTTCCATCATCGGTATTTTTAAGGCTGATACGCTCCTTATCATTAAATAACAAGAAAGCGCTTTTAACCGTTACGTTGGTTTTGATGGACCAATTTACCGCGGCGCCTTCTTCTACAGAAAGATTAAACCTGTTCTGGCTGCGTTTGGCTTTACGGGTATAAGCGGGTGGGGTAATAATGAGTTCCGCACCATCAATTTGCGGGAGAATTTTTTCCATCGGGAAGGCTTGCTCTGCAATTCCTATTCCCCTCGTCCACTTATACTGCGGATGGTAAAGCATTTTTACCGCTACGAAAAACAGCGTCGATAGCCCCAACAGTAACACCGACCGCCAAAAGCGTTTTGCAAAAGGTTTATGCTCAACCTCTAAATTGCACAGCACACTTTCGGCGTTCGAACGCGTTAGCGACTGTAGAACATTCAACTCACCGGCAGCCATTAAAAGCAGCCCTGTACTTTCCTGCAGTTCGGGGTATTCCTTATCCAAAAAGCTTACGATCTTTTTGTTCTCTACACGCCAAGCGCGATGCAAAACAAGCATCGACCCGAATGATGCCCAGAACACCGGGAAGGCTAACCACACTACCCAACCCAATAGCAAAAATAACCCTGCGGCTACAAGCGCTGTTGCTGTCGACAAAGCCGCATCTGCCAGCACCTGGTAAGTTATCCAGCGGCGGCGCAGCGCGCTTATTTTATATGCTGCCTGCTCAGCCATTGATGGTGGATTTAGTTTTGTGTGATAACCAGCGCTCAATAGCAAAAATCACAAACAAAGCCAACCAAAAATAGCGTGATATGTCTTTTGGGTTAGCTGTAGCAACAGAGGATGGCTTATAACTATTAACAATATTATACGGCATTAATTGCTTATCGCTCAGCACACGTTTGTCGTATTCCGCAGGCACCGTATACGGTTTACCATTTAGCAATTGCAATATTTGTTTGGGGAATGCATCATTCCAAACCATATCGCCCCAGGCGGGGTTGAAATGGCTGTAAAAATGGGAAACATTGGCATTGCCTTGTTGCTCCATGCTCAATACTACCCCACCAAAACCATCTTGCCATAGGGCATCGCCTATTGGTTTGGCTTCTATACGTTTTATTAGGCTAATGTTGCCTGGGTTTATCCAACTGTGTACGTTAACGATTTTGCCGCTCTCGTATTTAAAAATATTTGTTGTGCTTGTTAGCAACCGGTTATTAACCAGAGCATCCGACAGCCAAAACAACCGGGTTTGCCCGGCGGGGATTTGGTTGGGCGAACTATATTGTTTAACAACGGCTTTCCGATCCATAAAACCGGCTGCTGCTTGTAGCGCCGCTTTTAAATAACCCGCGTCGACGGTATGCTTATCTGTGTAAATGGCAATATTTAAAGTTGCCGTGTCAACTACGACGGGTGGATGGGGTACACCTTTCAAGCTTACAAAGGGTTGCCCGTTTCGTACATTTACAGCAATGGTTGGGCTGCCATCGCCCTGTATCGCCTCGGCGCTGAAATTTGTACCGGTTGGTCGGCTATTACCAACAAGCACTTTTATATCGCCTGCATTGCCGAGCCAGGCACCAGCTACCCAGCGGCTTGTGGAATCTGCCAGGGTATACGATCTCCATTTGATGTTCGATTTAATTTCCGGCCTTGCTCCTCTGAAATGGGCAACCCGATTTGGTGTAAACAGATAAACCAGTGTAGCACCATGTACTTTTTCATCCAGTTGCTTAACTAAAGTCCAGTAGTTGACTTGCCTTGCGGTATCTTTTAGGGCGGTATCTGCCAAAAGCTTTTGCAAGTCCTGTTTAGCAAAATCTCTATTGAGATAATGGAATTCATAACCCGCCTTTATCAGCGAATCTACCTCCGGCCTGAATTTTTGATAGCTTTCCCTTAAATTCTCCCGGGGGATTAGCACCCAGCCCTTTGCCTTTTTATTCGGCGAGATGTAAGACCATAGCGGCCCTGCCAAAAAGAAAGCCAGTAGGACAAGCAGCAGGCAGCGCAGCATCAGCAGTAAAATATCCAGTAGCTTTAGGCTGCGGCTGGTTGTTTTGGAGGCTTCGGTAATGAGGGATATGCTGCCCACTTTCAAGGTTTTACCCGGCCGGATGTTCCATAGGTGTATCAATACCGGGATGACGATAGCAGCTAACGCGACGAACCAACTGATGTTTACAAAACTCACTCTACCTTTCTCCCTTCTTCCTCTGTACCAAAAAATCCCGCAAGGCTTCATCCAATGGCTGGGCAGTGCTTAGCATCCGGTAGGCAATGCGTTTGCCTAGTAGTTCCGATTTTATTCCCGCCAAATGCAGCTGCAATCTTTCGGTATAAGTTTCTTTTGCGCGGTGGGTATTTACCTGTATAGTTTCGCCGGTTTCCAAATCTTCTAAAGTAGAATAACCTTTAAAATTGAAATCCAACTCATTCTGCCCCATCAGGTGGAACACAATGATCTCGTGCTTCAAAGCGGCCAGTGATGTGAGTAATGCGTTTATTTCGCCTCCCGTCTGGTACATATCGGTGATAAAAACCAACAACTCCTTGCGCCCGTTGCCTGCGAAAAGCTCTTTATAATGCACTGGTTTAGTGAACGTTCCGGATGGATCAACCTGCTGCAAATGATAAAACAACCTTTGCAAATGCTGGGGATCGGGCTTGGAGGGGAGCGAGAACAGTTCGCCATCCTTAAACACATTCAATGCTACGCTATCACCCTGTAAATTAGCTAAATAAGCCAGTGATGCCGCCAAAAATTTGGCGTAATCTATCTTCTTTACCCCGTCATCATCATGGTTCATGGATGCGCTGGCATCTACCAAAAACCTTACTGAAATACTGGTTTCTATCTCTGATTCGCGGATATAGTACCTGTCGCTGCGGGCAAACATGCGCCAATCCAGCCACCTGAGGTCATCGCCGGGCTGGTAGCTGCGGTACTGGCTAAATTCCAATCCGGGCCCCTTTACGGTGCTTTTGTTAAACCCGATCATAAAGCCATCAATAACCGTTTTCGCCAGCAGTGGCAAATCCTTTATGGCCATTAATACTTTTGGATCGAGCATGTTTTTGATTTCGGATTTGGGATGTTCGATGTCGGATTTTGCACCAACCAGTGCTTATGCGACCAGCGAATTTCTGTGTTTTTCTTTGAAAATCTGTGGAAATCCGAACGATCCGCTAAATCCCGGTTTCTTTTCTTTTTATCACTTTTAACAACTCTTCCGTCACCCTGTCAGAATTTATTCCTTCGGCTTCGGCCTTAAAATTCATCAGGATGCGGTGCCTTAAAACGGCCGGTGCCATGGCGTGGATATCTTCCATCAAAACCGAATACCGGCCTTTTAACAAAGCCCTTGCCTTGGCCGTCAGGATCAGCGCCTGCCCTGCCCGTGGGCCTGCCCCCCATCGCACCCATTCTTTTATATAGGCAACTTCCGTAGTATCGGGCCGGGTGGCACGGATGATGTGGCTTACGTAACGCGTCAGGTCTTCGTTGATGGTTACCTGCCGCACCAGTTCCTGCGCCTGGGTTATTTCTTCGGCGGTTATCACGGCTTTTACATCCGCCTTTTTTGTGCCGGTGGTGCGGTTTAATATGGCAAACTCCTCCTGCTCGGTTGGGTAGCCAATTTTTATCAGCAATAAAAACCTGTCTAATTGCGCCTCTGGTAGCGGGTAAGTCCCCGCCTGCTCTATCGGATTTTGCGTAGCGAGGATAAAGAAGGGTTTATCCAGCGGGTAGGTTTGCCCGCCGTAGGTAACCTCAAACTCCTGCATGGCCTCCAGCAGGGCAGATTGCGTTTTGGGCGGCGTACGGTTTATCTCATCTGCCAAAATAATATTGGCAAACAGCGGCCCTTTGTTGAATTTGAAAAACCGCTTACCCGTGGCGTGGTCTTCCTCCAGTATCTCGGTGCCGATGATATCCGTAGGCATCAGATCCGGCGTAAACTGGATGCGCCTGAACGCCAGGTGCAATGCCTGCGACATGGTTTTTACGATCAGCGTTTTCGCCAATCCGGGTACTCCCTCCAGCAGGCAATGCCCGCCGGCCAGGAATGCAACCAGCAGTTCGTCCAATATATGATCCTGCCCTACAATTACCTTTTGTATCTCGGTTTTTAGCTGTGGTAATTTTGCCAGCAGGGCTTTTATGTTATTTTCGGTAAGTTCCAATCTTATCGTGTTTATGTATTATCCTAATTTTAAATTCCCTCCCTGGGGAGGGGTGCGGCTGCCGGCGCGCAAAGGCAGGGAGGGGTTTGGCCATTTAGTGTCGATTGCACAGCTGATTAAACCCCTACCTCCCCCTTCCCCAAGGAAGGAATCGCTCGTACCCCCGCTCTTTATTTATTTCGGCCACACAAGGTTTCAACCCACATCCCCCAATCCCCCCACAAGATATTACCCTTTTTACTAAATACCATGCTTTTTTACCAAAAACTCAATAAAGTATCTAACACTTTACAACCTTGTTAGCTTTATAATCCCGGCAGGCAATAATTTTATCCTAATTTTAGGGTTTTGTAACAGATGGCATACGGCGCAAAATTCACTTTTACCAGGTTAAGCTACCACAGCGGCGATTGGGATACCGACCAGCGCATGCCCTCCAACCTCCTCAATTCGTTGGTAGAGTATACCACCATCCCCATCGACCCGCACGAAAAGGTGGTGCCCCTCAGCAGCGACGATATTTTCAACTATCCCTTCTGCTACCTCAGCGGGCATAAGCTGGTACAGTTTGATGCGCAGGAAAAGGCCAACTTTAAAAAGTACGTGCAAAACGGCGGCTTTGTATTTGTAGATGATTGTAACCACGATATCGACGGTCTGTTCGCCAAATCCTTCGAGGCGCAAATGGCTGCCTTGTTTGGGCCGGCAGCTTTAAAAAAGATCCCGAATAACCACAAGCTGTACCACTCCTTTTTTAGTTTTGATAAAGGGCCACCTACTACAGCCTTTGAACTGAACGGCTGGGGTGACGACCTGGTACATGATTACCTAAAGGCCATTGAAGTAAACGGGCGTATTGCCGTTTTGTACAGCAGCAAAGATTACGGCTGCGAATGGGATTACGATTTCCGCAACAAGCGCTTTTTGGCAGAAGACAATACCAAGTTTGGGGTAAATATTATTGTGTACGCCATGAACTCCTGATGGCTAATACTTATGTTTGTGAATACATAAATTTGAATGGCAGATACCTATTATATATTGAAGGATAGTGAAAAAACCGGACCCTTTCCCTACGAAGAATTGATAGAAAACGGGCTGGAGTTTGACACTCAAATTACCCCTGTAGGGGGCGATGTTTGGGAAAACGCATCAGATAGGCCGGAGTTTTTCGAGTATTTCGAAGCAAGGGGTTTTTACTTCCCTACCGAAGATAACCTGGCGGGTTTTGGATGGCGCTTGCTGGCCTACATCGCAGATTCGTTTATCACGTCTTATCCAACCTCGTTTTTCAAGCCGGCCAACTTTAACGAGATCTACCAAAGGATATTGAACAACACTTACACCGACTCTGATATGCTGGACGTTATTAAGGCCAGTCTGCTCAGCTTTGTTGTGGTAGCTTTGTATCATACTGTTTGCGAGGCCTCTGCAATGCAAGGCAGCCTCGGCAAAAAAATATTCAGGCTGGTTGTGGTTGATGCAGATGGGCGCAGGCTAAGCATCGCGAGAGCTTTGCTGCGTAATGCCGGCAAATTCGTCTCCGGCTTTGTTATTCTCATTGGTTATCTGAGCGTACTTTGGGACCCATTGAAACAGGCCTGGCACGACAAATGGGCAAAAAGTTACGTGCTTGTGCGCAACCGCTAAGCCTTGCTAAAATTCGCTGTTATATCATTATATTAGGCTTTTAATCGTATCACCTTGAAAAGAAAAGATTTCCTTTACCTTACCGGCATGGGCATCAGTGCAACCATGCTTAGCAGGATGACCGCCATGGGCAGCCCTGTAGTGCCCGGCACCCGTATGCGCGACGTAGATGTGGCCATTAAAAAACGCATGGCCGATGTTGCCCTCAACGCAGCACGCAGCAAAGGCGCCACCTATACCGATGCCCGCATTGGCCGCTACCTTAACCAGTTTGTGGTTACCCGCGATAAAAACATCGAGAATATTGTAGATACCGAAAGCTACGGCATGGGCATCCGAGTTATTGCCAATGGCTGCTGGGGTTTTGCCGCAACCGATAAGCTGGATAACGACAGCATTGCCCGCGCTGCAGAAAACGCGGTAGCCATAGCCAAAGAAAATGCCCGCATCCAAAGCGAACCGGTGCAGCTGGCCCCGCAAAAGGGTTATGGCGAGGTAAGCTGGAAAACGCCTATCGAGAAGAACGCCTTCGAGGTGCCGATGAAGGATAAAACCGACCTGCTACTATCCGTAAACGATGCCGCTTTTAAAAACGGCGCCAACTACGCGCAGTCGGTATTGTTTTTTGTGAACGAACAGAAATACTTTGCCAGTACCGATGGCTCCTACATCGATCAGGATATCCACCGCATATGGCCCATTTTTGGTATTACCAAAATAGATGATAAAAGCGGCAAGTTTGAAACCCGTAGCAGCTTAAGCGCACCGCGTGGCATGGGTTACGAATATTTGATGCCCCGCGAAAGCGACAAAATAAAAAGCCAAACCACGCTGTACCGCGACCGCTACGATATGCTGGAAGATGCAGGGGCAGCGGCCCTGCAAGCGGCACAAAAGCTAAAAGCAAAATCGGTAGAACCGGGCAAGTACGACCTGGTGCTTGATCCGAGCCACCTTTGGCTTACCATCCACGAATCTGTTGGGCACCCTTCCGAGCTCGACCGTGTGCTGGGTTATGAAGCCAACTTTGCCGGTACCAGCTTCCTCACGCTGGATAAATGGGAATCGAAGAAATTCAAGTTCGGCAGCGAGCATGTGAATATTGTTGCCGATAAGCTGCAGCCGGGTTCGCTCGGTGCGGTTGGGTACGATGACGAAGGCGTTGGCACCAAACAATGGGATATTATAAAGGACGGTATACTGGTAAACTACCAGGCCATCCGCGACCAGGCGCATATCATCGGCCTAAAAGAATCGCAGGGCTGCTGTTACTCGCAAAGCTGGCAGGATGTGCAGTTCCAGCGGATGCCGAATATATCGCTGCAGCCGGGCAAAACACCGCTAAGTGTAGAGCAGATGATTAGCAAGGTAGAGAAAGGCATTTACATTATTGGCGACAGCTCCTTCTCTATCGACCAGCAGCGTTATAACTTCCAGTTTAGCGGGCAGCTTTATTACGAGATAAAAAACGGTAAAATAGTGGGTATGCTAAATGATGTTGCCTACCAGGCCAATACGCAGGAGTTTTGGAACAGCTGCGCCGCCGTTTGCGATAAAAGCGATTACCGTTTAGGCGGCTCGTTCTTTGATGGTAAGGGCCAGCCAATGCAAAGCAGCGCAGTATCTCATGGTTCTTCAACTGCCCTGTTTAAAGGGGTTAACGTAATTAACACAGCAAGAAAAATTTAAGATATGGCTATTTTAACCGAAGACGAATGCAAAGCGATATTAAAAAAAGCGCTTAGCTACTCCAAAGCCGACGAATGCGAAATAAGCCTTAACGGGTCCGATTCTGCCAATATCCGTTACGCCCGTAACTCGGTATCAACCAGCGGCGCGTTAAGCTCTACCAGCATGGCCATTTCATCAGCCTTTGGCAAAAAACTGGGCATTGTTACCCTAAACGAATATACCGATGAAGCTATATCAGCAGCCGTAAAACGTTCGGAAGAGCTGGCAAAACTCGCCCCGGAGAACCCCGAGTATATGCCGTTTTTAGGCCCGCAAACCTATGCGCCATCCGCCAAAATGTTTGTGCCTGCAACAGCAGCTATTACCCCGGCACAGCGCACTACTATGGTAGCGCAAAGCCTTGATGTTGCCAAACAAAATAAGCTAACCGCCGCCGGCTTTTTGCAAAACAGCGCGGGTTTTTCGGCCATGATGAATTCGCACGGGCTGTTTGCTTATAATACCTCAACAGATATTAACTTTTCGGTTACCTTGCGCACAGCAGATAGCCAGGGATCGGGCTACAGCACCAAAGGTTATAACGACATTGCCAAACTGGATACCCTTGCTTTTACCAAAATTGCTGCGCAAAAGGCAAGCGGATCGGCAAATGCGCGCGCCATTGAGCCCGGTAAATACACCGTGATATTAGAACCTGCTGCAGGTATTGTGTTGCTTGAGCAGCTTTATGGCAGCCTTGATGCCCGCAGCGCGGATGAAGGCCGCAGCTTTTTGAGCAAACCCGGCGGCAAAACCAAGCTTGGCGAAAAACTGGTTCAGGAGCGCATCAATATCTACACCGACCCTTCTCACCCCGACCTGCCGAGCAGTAGCTGGGGCGGCGACGGGCAGCCGCAGGTAAAACGCAGCTGGATAGAAAAAGGCGTAGTAAAGAATTTTACCTATTCGCGTTTTTGGGCGCAAAAGAAAGGCGTTGCGCCTATCCCCGGCCCCGGTAATATTATTATGGATGGCGGCACCCAAACATTAGAAGAGCTGATAAAAGGCACCGAAAAAGGCATACTGGTTACCCGCCTGTGGTACATCCGCCCGGTAGACCCGCAAACCCTGCTATTTACCGGCCTTACCCGCGATGGTACCTTTTACATAGAGAACGGCCAGATAAAATTCCCGATAAAAAACCTGCGCTTTAACGAAAGCCCGGTTATTATGCTGAACAACCTGGATGCCCTGGGTAAAACGGAACGCACCGTAAGCGGCGAAAGCACCCAGAACGCTATGATACCACCAATGCGGATAAAGGAGTTTACGTTTACTTCGTTATCAGACGCGGTGTAGAGAATAATGGCATACGAAGTACATTTATATTTAGGAACAGCGCTGATCGGCGAAAAATCAAATTATGATTACGCTGTTGGAGAAAAACACGCCTTCTTATTCTATTTAAGAGCGGATGTAGATGCAGATTACGACGAGTTGGAAGCGGAAAGCATTATTGAAAATGCAGGACTGGATAACGTCGAATTTTCGAGAGTAGGAAAAGTGAGTCCAGAAAAAGCAGCTTCAAGCGAAAAAAAACAATTCATCGATAGCGCTATAAAAACTGGCTCCTGTATCGTCTTATATGGCGAGCCAATTATTTAGATACGAGATGTCATATGTAACGCTCTCCAATTGGGAGAGCGCTACATATGTTGAAAATGGAGAAAGGTACTGAGCAGCAAAAATCTAAAATCACAGGGAGGCCGGTAAGCATTTTGCTTACGGGCCTCTTTGTTTTACCACCGCGTCATTGTCGTACGAGGTCCTAACCACCGCGTCATTGCGAGGTACGAAGCAATCTCTACGTTGGACAAGCCACCATGCAAAGCGGTCATACTAAGCGGTTATGCATAGCTTAGAGATTGCTTCGTTCCTCGCAAAGACGATGGGGTAATTGGCGATGCGCAGTAATTACAGCGTAAACGTAACCTTCGCCAGCACAAACCTGCCCGGAATGGTGTAGCTGCTTTGCGTAAACGTATTGGCCGATAGGTACAGCGCGCTATACGTTTTGGTGTTGAACAAATTCTGGGCGCTTAGCTCTACATCGGCTTTAACTTTTTTGAATTTGTAGCGGATGCTGGCATCGGCAAACATGTACTTCAAATCGTTGGCTTGCTGCTGATGGGTGTAGTAGTGATCGCCTGATATGGCGAAGAATACATTCTCCAGCGGGTTATAATTAACCGATGCCTGCTGAATCAGCCGCTCGAACTTGCTGGTTGATGCTACAGCGGAAGATTTGCTGGTGGTTTGGTCGTACCCCGCCTTGTAGCTAAAGTTTACCTTGCTGCTCACCTTGGTATCGGCACCAAAATTTACGCTTTTAGAAACCGTGTTATAAGGCAGGATAACGTTGTTCAGTATTTGGTTTAGCTTGGTAGTTTGCACTGCAAGCCCCGCGCTAAAGGTAGTACGCAGGCTAAATGCATACTTGCTGATATTGCCCGCCAATCCCCACGAATCGATATTGTTATTGTAAGGCAGTACAATGCGCTGCTGTATGTTATTGGTTATGATGCTGGATGCGATGTTATTGGCATTTTGATGCGTGTAGGAGGCATTAATGCTAAAGAAAAACAACTGTATGGCCCTGCGGAAGTTAAAGCCCAGGTTTGCCGATTGTGTTTTGCGTTCGGTAAGGTCGGCATTGTTGGCGTAGAGGCTGCGGTAGTTTTTGAGGATGTAGCCATTATATACATCCTGTATGCTGCCGATATCGTTACGGAAACTATAACCTGCCGAAAAGAAATTCTCAATCCCGCTTTGGTATTTTACGTAAAGCCTGGGGTTAAAATACAGGCGGCTCAGGCTTTTATCCAGCCCATAGTAACCGTCCTTATAATCGATGTTGAGGTAATTTACAGGGAGGCTTATGTTCACTTTCCAGGTATCGCCGGGCAGGTCGTAACCCGCCTCGGCATACAGCTTGCGGCGCTGCCAGTCGAGGTTGTTCACGGCGCTATCCCCCAACAAATTAGTGGTGTTATTCAGCTGGGTTACGTTTAAACCCGATTTAAGCGTTTGCGATTGCAGGCTAAAACCGGCGCGGTAACTCTGCGTAACCTTATTGCCCGGTATTTTATACCCCACATAGTTATTGGTGAACCAGGTGGGGATATCGGCCGTTTGGGTAAGCTGTTTGTACGCTACCCCATTGTTAAAAATATCGGGGTTTAAACCGGGGTCTATCACACGGTTCTCCGGCTCGGTGCTGCGGTTTAGGTAGCTATACAGCTCGATGATCTTATTGGTTTTAAAGGTTTTCATGTAATTGAATTCGTTGGAGATATCCATCAAATTATCCTTAAAAACCTGGTTAACGGGCGTGCCGTTGGTTACCAAAGCCGAGTAGCCTGTATTTTTGCTATAGTCGGCTATGAAATTATCCGACAGGTAAAATTTCTTCTGATTGATATTGAGCCCTAATTGCGCATGCATAAAATCGGGGCGGCGCTTGTTGTTCTGTACCTCGGCATAGCGTATGGTATCCGCAGGCAAATAAAACTCGCTGAACTTGGTATAGCTCTGCTTCTGTGTATCGTGCAGGTAGGATAGGTTGGCACGCAGTTGCACATCGTTTTTTAGGTTAACCAAATTATTCAGGTTGAGGATCCCCGCCTGGTTAAACAGGTAACGGTTGCGCGGCAGGTCCGGGTCGCCGGCGGTACCTAAAGAAAGTACGGTTGCCGGCTTATCATTATCCAACCGCGAAAGATAGCCAGCGTTATTATGCGCTACCAAATCGCCCGCCACATCAAAATTGGTGTTGTTTACCTTAAGGTAATTAATGGCTTTATACTTATCCTTAAACATCATGGCGTTGATGTCGGCGTAGTATTTATCGGGCAGCCCTGCGCCTAATGTTTCCTGCCCTACTACCTGCATCTTAGCATCCTTTTTCATGCTGAGATTGATGGCCACGTCTTCGCTTACTACCTTGTCCTTTAGCATTTTTATGGGCTGGTGGTTCTCCATCACCTGTACTTTATCTACCACCCCATTGGGGATAGAACCGGTAGCAATGTTATACTTATCATCCAGCAGGTTATCGCCGCCGATGTATAAGTTAGATATTGCTTTGCCGTTATAATTGATCTTGCCGTCCTTCTCCACCGTAACGCCCGGCAACTTCTTTATCACGTCGCCAATCACCCTATCCTGCGGGCTGGCAAAATCAGATACCTTATAATCCAGCGTATCGCCGTGCGCACGCAGCCGGGGCTTATTATCTTTAATGGTGACCGTTTTTAATTGGTTAGCCGCGCCCGAAAGTTTAAAGTTGTAGGGCGTGGTAAGCCCTTCTACCTTTGCCGTTGCTTTTTTGTAGCCCACGCAGCTAACCGATAACTGCAAATTTGCTTTATCCGCATCTGCGGGGATGGCTATTGCATAGCTACCCTTATCATTAGTGGTGGTGTATGCCAATATCAGGTTGCCGGTTTTTAAGTTAACACTGGCGAAAGAAACACCCTTGCCAAGGCTATCGGTTACCGTGCCTTTTATACTTTGCGCGTGGGCAAAGCAGTAGCACAGCATACATAAAATGAATGCTAACACGCGTTGGTATGGCATGCTCATTTCTTTTCGGGTAACTCTATGGGGTTATTGATAACTGCCGCAGGGCCATTGCTGATCATTACCGACCGTATTGGACCACCAGGACCACCGCCCGGCCCACCGGGACCACCCGGGCCAGGGCCACGCATTACGTTGCCACCACCTGCACCGCCACCCATAGCAGCCATAAAAGCTTGCGGATCTTTACGCATGGCTTCCTGCAGCTTATTAAATTCCTTTTCGGAAGTTTTTACGGCGTTGGCTGGTATTGCAATTAAATTAGGGTCGGCATTATCCTCGGGCCCTCCAATTCTTATTACAGCGCCACCTGGCACCGGCGGCGCTTCTGTGGCTACTACAGCGGGTTTGTCCGATGGAACAACCTGCTCCAATCCATCAAATTTAAATTCTACTTCTTTGTTGGTATCGTAGGCCTCAACAATAAGCCCCGGTAAACCGTTCAGTTTCCATGGCCCTGCGCGGAAAGGCAGGTCGGGGCAAAACCAGGCGGTATAATCGCGGCCTTTAAAGTGAGCTGTTGCCTTTTGGCAAGCCAAGGTGCCAAAGGTGGCGGTATCGGCGCTTATTTTCCAGTCGATTTTTGGCAAAGGTTCGTCTATCAGGTAGGGCGTAATCAATAGTTCCTTACGCATCATTTTGTTTTGAGCCGGAAACTGGTATATCTCGGCGCGGGTAGTTGGTTTGCTGCCGGTTACTTTAATATTTACATTGCCGCTGCCCTTTTGTTCGGCCAGTTGTTGCTCAACTTGTTTGCGCATTAAGGCATCCTGTAGTTTGCGGTCGTAGCTTTTATAGGCACTGCTGCTTTGCCCCAAAAAAAGCACCATGTTCTCGGTATAAGGTTTGTCTTTGGTGGTCGTATCGCGCAGGTGCGAAAACTTGTAATGCACAATGGCCTTTGCCATTTCGGGGCTTTGGGCCTTAACGTTAAAAACGATAATGCCGAAGGTTAATAGTAAAAGTAAGCTTTTCATTTTACTGTGATATTTTAATTAAGTTAAAAGGGTTGGAGTTGTTAAAAAGGTTAGAAAGGTTGTAAGGGTGATCCGGCTTTTCATTTTACTGTGATGTTTTGAATGAAATTTAGGGCTGTGATTAATTATATAGCAAATGTAACTATTCAATTAGTTAATCTACGACAGTTTCGTAGTATTTAACGTTTTTTAACAGTTTGGGGAAAGGTTAGAGAGGTTGGAAAGGTTGGAGAAGTTAGAAGAGTTAAAAAAAGTTGTAGTAATTGGGCGAGCTTAATAGCTGA
>CBFGNE010000012.1:0-15079 GCA_965649995.1 uncultured Mucilaginibacter sp. | reverse complement strand
ATTTAGTGAGCGGTTTGCTTGGTGGTTTACCTATGACAGCGGTTATCGTACGATCATCTGCAAATGTAAATGCAGGTGCGCGTACCAAAGTGAGTGCTGTTTTTCACGGGCTGCTGCTGCTTTTATCCCTGTTATTTATCCCTAAATTAATTAACCAGATCCCACTATCGTGTTTAGCTGCTATATTGTTAATGACGGGTTATAAATTGGCACGTATAGGGCTGTTTAAGCATATGTGGCACAAAGGGCTCGATCAGTTTATCCCGTTTGTGGTAACCATAATAGCGGTAGTATTTACCGATTTGCTGATAGGTGTAGGGATAGGCATGATGGTAGGTATATTTTATATACTGCGTACCAATTTGCGTAACCCATATTTTTACCAGATAACCACCAAAGGCGATAAGAAAACCATCACCCTAAGGCTTGCAGAAGAGGTATCCTTCCTGAATAAAGCGGCCATACAGGTAACGCTTACCAGTTTGCCAAAAGGCAGCGATGTGATCATTGATGGTTCCAACTCGCGCTTTATAGATCCGGATGTACTGGAAATCATCCAAAATTATAGGCACAATGCTTTTACAAAAGGCATTATAGTGCAACTGGTGGATATTAAGGATAAATACGATGTACCGCCGCTTAAAGAATTAGTTTATAAACTTTAAAAGAAATTTACCATGTCGACCATAGAGAACAAAAAAAACAACAACGGCCTAAACGGTCAGGATAGCAAACCGAAAATTGATGTGAGCCAGATCTCGCTTGCACAAAAGGACAGCTACAATAAGCTGATAGCCAATAACGCCGAATGGGTAGCCAAACGCACCAGCGAGGACCCTGAATACTTTACCAACCTGGCTAAAGGCCAAAGCCCTGAAGTATTGTGGATAGGCTGTTCAGACAGCCGTGTACCGGCTAACGAGGTTACTGGTACCAGGCCGGGCGAGGTATTTGTACATCGTAATATTGCAAACGTGTGTAATCATACGGATATGAACATGCTAAGTGTGCTGGATTATGCGGTTAACGTATTGAAAGTAAAGCACGTAATTGTTGCAGGTCACTATGGCTGCGGCGGTGTAGCTGCCGCGCTTACAAATAAGCAATTTGGCATTATTGATAACTGGCTGCGCCATATTAAAGATGTATACCGCCTGCACAGCCACGAGCTGGACCGTATAACAGACCATACGCAAAAGGTTAACCGCCTGGTAGAGCTTAACGTAAGCGAGCAGGTGTATAACCTGTGCAAAACATCTATAGTGCAGAATGCCTGGATGGAACGCCACGACCTTGAGGTGCACGGCTGGGTGATAGACCTGGGCAGCGGACTTGTGAAAGACCTTAAAGTTACCAGCAGCAGCCCACAGAACTTGGGTTATGTATACGAGCTGAATGGCGTGGAAGCCGTAGCTGCGCATTAACGATACTCATTTTGAGGTGAGTGGTTTCAATTAACCCCGGCTTGCAGGGAGGCAGCCGGGGTTTTTTATGGCCAAAATTTCGTTGGCCGCGAAATTAGCGAAACACATCTCGTAACGGGAACCGGGCAAGCTTTCAGCGTGTGCAAGTTTCATATACCACATTATTTGTATATGTTTATGGGGTACAATATTTATCTGTTTATAGCCCCCAAACATGCTCCGTCAATCAAAAGCCGAACGCACCCTGCGCGGGAACTTGCTGCTCGCCTCCTCCACGGCGGTGGTATCGGGCATTACTAATGTGGCGGGCGTTGTGGCGTTTTTGGCTTTTACCTCCAACATCACCGGGCATGTGGCTAATTTGGCAAGGCACATGGTAGAACAAAACTTTTGGGAAATACTCATTTTTGCCGTTTGGTTGGGCATGTTCTTTTTTGGGGCGTTTTTAGCAACGTATATCGTGAGGAGTTACGAAGGTAAAAGCCTTTACAAGGCACACTCCATCCCCATCATTATCGAAACCATTATCCTATTATTTGTAGCCGTATATGGGCACAATTTTTATAAAGAGACGCAAACCGAGCGCGAAATCGTTATCGCAGCCATCCTGTTTGCTATGGGCTTGCAGAACAGTTTGGTTTCTACCATATCGGGCGGATTGATTAAATCATCACACCTCACTGGCTTGTTTACAGATTTGGGCGGCGACATTGCCGACTGGATGCACGCCAGGAAAAACGTAACCGAAGCTACCCGCCACAAGGTTTATATCCGCACCACTGTGCTGGGTTTTTACTTTTTCGGCTGCCTGGCCGGCGGTTACCTGTTCGACTTGTTTGATTTTGCTATTTTTTATTTTTTACCTGCAATACTTTTAACAATTTTGTACTACGACCTTTCTCCCATTGCGCTGCATAAACTGATGCGGCTGTTCTCGCGGAGAAAAGCATCGGCATAAATAAAAACACAAAATCTATCTATACTATGTGCGCAAAACACCTGATACACGACACCAGCCATATCACTTACGAAAGCCTGCTGGAAGGCAACCGGAAGTTTGTTGAGGAAACCCTGCAAGAGGACCCCGACTATTTTACAACCCTTGCCAATGGTCAAAAACCACCCATTTTGTGGATAGGATGCGCCGATAGCCGGGTACCGGCCAACCAGATAACCAACACCAACCCGGGCGAGATATTTGTGCACCGCAACATTGCCAATATGGTAATACATACCGATATGAACATGCTGAGCGTGCTGGATTATGCCGTAAACGTGTTAAAGGTAAAGCATGTGATAGTAACCGGCCACTACGGCTGCGGTGGTGTACTGGCCAGCATGACCAACAAGCAATTTGGCCTTATAGACAACTGGCTGCGCCACATTAAGGATGTTTACCGGGTACATGCCCGTGAACTGGACGCCATTAGCGACGAAACCAAACGTGGCGACCGCCTGGTAGAGCTGAACGTAATTGAGAATGTAAATAACCTCTGCAAAACCTCGATAGTGCAAAACGCCTGGCAAACCGGACAGAAACTGAGCGTACATGGCTGGGTGTATAGCCTTGCAACAGGCATTATTACCGATATGAAAGTAAGTACCGATAACAACTCGAAGATGGATGAGGTATTTAGGTTTGAAAAATAGAGACGAGAGTTAAAAAGCGAGAGACAAGAATCAAGAGATAAGAATTTTATTTGTCGAATATATCCTTGCTCCAGCCTCTAAAATCATAATATTTGCCCTTGGGTTCCCCTGTCCAGCCGTTGATGCCTTTTTTGGGGAGGACAATGCCGTGGATATAGATAACCGGTATTAGCGCCAATCCCAATAATCCGAAAGCATAAATTCGCCCGGCATAATTGGAGATGCAAATGATGATGGCTAATGTGATAATATATTTTACCAGTTTCCGCCACTTAGGGCTGCGCTCTTCAAAATGCCCGAAGTAAATGTGCCCGAGCAGGAAAAAAATAGTTACAACGGCTACTTCCGTCCAAAGTGTTTCTGTATTCCACATAATAAAGGTTTGGCTTTTATGTGATAAAGATAAACCAGTTTAAAAACAAAAAGCCCAATTCTTTACCGGAATTGGGCTTCATATTCTTATCTTATTTCTTGTCTCCTGATTCTTATCTCTTGACTCTTACTACACTTCTTTCTGCTGGAAAGGGTAACGGTAATCCTTCGGCGAATCAAACGTTTCTTTGATCGTTCGTGGTGATACCCAGCGCAGCAGGTTGATCATCGAGCCGGCTTTATCGTTAGTTCCGCTTCCGCGGGCACCACCGAAGGGTTGCTGACCTACTACGGCGCCGGTTGGCTTATCGTTAATATAGAAGTTCCCGGCAGCGTTGCGGAGCTTGTAAGTAGCGTCGGCAATGGCGTAGCGGTCTTGTGATAATACGGCGCCTGTAAGGGCGTAAATGGATGTTTTATCGATAATGCTGAGCGTTTCCTCCCATTTGTCATTCTCGTAAACATAGATGGTTAATACCGGGCCAAATAGTTCTTCGCACATGGTTACGTAGTATGGGTCCTGCACTTGCAGTACAGTTGGCTGCACAAACCAGCCTTTGCTTTTATCGTAACTACCGCCTGCTACCACTTCAACACCTTCATCCTTCTTGGCAGCATCGATATATTTAGCCAGCTTATCAAAGCTTGCCTCGCTGATTACCGCGTTGATGAAATTCTCAAAATCTTCTGTAGGGCCTATTTTAAAGGTGGCCATTTCGCGCACCATGTGCTCTTTCACCGCAGGCCAAAGGCTTGCGGGGATATACGCACGCGATGCTGCAGAACATTTTTGCCCCTGGTATTCGAATGCGCCACGCAACAGGGCAACGGCAACCGCATCGGCATTAGCGCTGGGGTGAGCCAGCACAAAATCCTTACCGCCGGTTTCGCCCACTATGCGTGGGTAGGTTTTGTATTTGTGGATATTGGTGCCAATAGTTTGCCAAATATGCTGGAAAACCTTTGTAGAACCGGTGAAGTGGATGCCCGCAAAATCGGGGTGGTTAAATACCACTTCGCCCACTTCAGGGCCGTCGGCGTAGATGAGGTTGATCACGCCATCGGGCACACCTGCCTCTTTAAATATTTGCATTATGACGTTGGCGGCATAAACCTGCGTATCGGCAGGTTTCCACACCACTACGTTGCCCATCATGGCGGCGCTGGCAGGCAGGTTGCCCGCAATAGCCGTAAAGTTGAACGGGGTAAGCGCGAAAACAAAGCCCTCCAAAGGCCTTTGTTCTAAACGGTTCCAAACGCCTTTGCCTGATACGGGGGGCTGCTGGGCGTATATCTCCGTCATATACTGCACGTTAAAGCGCAGGAAATCTATCAGTTCGCAGGCAGAATCTATCTCGGCCTGGTAAGCATTCTTGCTTTGGCCAAGCATAGTGGCCGCATTCAATTTATAACGGTAAGGGCCTGCAATCAGCTCGGCTGCTTTTAAAAATATGGCTGCACGCTGCTCCCAGGGCAGGTTTTCCCAGGCGGCCTTAGCGGCAAGGGCGGCATCAATAGCGGCGGCAACATGTGTTTTATCACCGTAGTGGAACGTGCCCAACAGGTGCTGATGATCATGCGGCGGGCGAAGCTCCACCAGTTTGCCGGTGCGTACTTCATCTGCGCCAATGTACATAGGTATATCCAGTTGCTGTGCGCGGGCCTCTTCGAGGGCGGCTTTGAGCGCTGCGCGTTCCACACTGCGCGGGCCGTAGTTTAAAACGGGTTCGTTTACCGGCGCCGGAACGTTAAAAAATCCTTTAAGCATAGGTAATAATTTAAAGGTGCAAAGATAGGGGTAAATGTGCAGATGTGCGAATTCAGTTTGCAGTGGGGCTATTTGGGGTATCTCTTTTGAGGGTTGCAATTGTACGATCCGTACAGTTCGTACAGTTTCGTACAGATCGTACAATTTTTCTTGAAATCCGCACAACTTCGTACAGTTTCGCACAACTTCGTACAGTTTCGCACAGTTTCGTACAGCTAAAATGCGCTTTGCGAAAATCTGCGTTTTTCTGTGGTTTTTCGGTGCTTTTCTGTGGTTTTTAGGGCAACATCCGGCGCAATTTTAATTTTCTCAAAAAAACATTTTTTGACCATTGCCAGGCCGAAATTTGGCATTCGCAATTGCCTGCTACCGGATGCTTACCGCGATTAAAATCTGCCGGTTGTCACCGGTTGCTTTATCGAACCCGTCATCTTCACCCCCGCAATATTTGCCCGGGGGCATCACATATTATCCATCAACAAAACATTAAATTTGTGGCCGTCGGGGTCGGCGAAGGCGAAGCCATAGTAATTGGCCTCATCGCGTTTCACGGGTTTTAATATTTGGCCGCCGGCATTTTTTACCTTCTCTGCAAATTCGTTTACCTCCTCCTCTGTTTCTGCCGAAAGGGTAAAAATAATTTCGCTGTTATTGGTTGGCCCCGGTGGTAAAAATTCATCTATTGTTGTGCCCTGCTCAAAAAAATGGATCACAAAATCATTCTCGCCAAAAAGAAAACTGGCAAGCTGCGGGTAGTTGTTTTGCCCGTTTGGCGTAAAGCCCAATTGTGTGTAAAATTCATTGGTTGCCTTAACATCTTTTACGCTAAAATTAGCCCAAATTTTTTGTTTAACATTCATGGTTATGTTTTTTAGGTTAGCATTATTTATCAAAAGTAGGGTTTACCGGCCAAATATTTGAGGTGCAGGGCGACATTTGACGGGTTCTTTTGCGCCACCTGATCTGCGCCCGCCGAACTAAGCTGCTTTATATCGCCCTATATTTTCACAGCGCTTTCCTTGTGGGTTTAGTGGCCAATAAAATCACCCCGAATACAAAGCAAATAACAATAGCCACAATATGCGGCATGGCCTGCAGCAAGCCATCCTGATTTTTGTTGAGTACGATGAGCATATCGGTAAAGGGTACCATCGTCCCGGCTAATAAGGTTATGCCCAAAGCCCGCCTTTCGTTCAGCAAAACGAATGTGCAAATCAGCAGCCCGGAAAGTATGTCCCTAATGCCCTTTATGTAGTGGAATGAATAATCTCCCAGTTCATTAAAATGGATGCCAAACCCGGCTTCGGCTACTTCGGGAGATAATAGGAAACGTGCACCCAGGAATACTAATCCCAGCCCGGTTACGAATGCTATTGCATAAGAAATTTTTGTTGTCATGATTTGTTTGTTTTAAATTATGACACAAAATTACCCCGCCCCCGGCCGGCGTTCATGCACCTGGGTTAACAAATCAAAACTGCGTTGAAATTCTTTTACGGATGCGGCTCAGCGACTGCGGCTTCACCCCCACAAACGAGGCAATATGGTATTGCGAGATCCGTTGCTGCAGGTCCGCATGGTTTTTTAAAAACCTCTCGTACCTCATTTCGGGCGTCTCGGTATAAAAGGACGTAACATCCTGTAGTAATTGTATAAAAACAGCTTCAATGGCCATCCTGCCAAAACGTTCCCCTTCCCTAATGCCGGCATAAAGCAGCTGCAGGTTCTCGTACGATATAAGCAGCACCTCGCAATCTTCTAAAGCCTGGATAATTTTGGTGGATGGTTGTTGCGGAAGGAAACTTTCGTAATTACACACATAATTATTCTCCTGCGAAAAGGCGTATGTTTTTTCCTCCCCATCATGGTTAATGTAGTACCGCATTAAGCCCTTTACCACAAAGCCAACGTGTTTGCAAATTCGCCCTTCCTCTAAAAAGTAGTCGCCCTTTTTATAGGCCTTTTCTTTAAATAACGATGTTACCATGCCAGCCTCCGCCGGGCTTAGCGTTATCATGGCTTGTATGCTGTGGAGTAAGCTGTTTATCATGGTAGGTATCAATAAAATTCCTAAATTACCGCCGCTCAATCAAAAAAGGGCATCCGGATAGTTTGGCTGCAGGATATTTTATCGCGACCATCATCGTTAAACACCACATATTTGCCCTTAGTTAGTTTAAACACAAAGTTTTTTTGCTTGTTATGATAGCGTAAAGTTACTTTAACTATATCCGGATTGAAGCTAACCGGATTCTCTATTTTCGACTCCGAAGTAGCGATATAATACCTTCCATTTTTCTTTGTAATAGTGGCCCAAACGTTTGTTAGCCCATACGATGGATTACTTGTCAGGACGGCCTTTTTAAAGATCAGAGAATCGTTTATGGTCAAATCCACTTTATCGTTTTTAAAGTATTCATTAAATTGAATACTAAAACAAAGCACGCCGCTATCAGGCTGCAAGTTTTGAGCTTTACAATTTTGCGCTAAAAAAAACGATAAGATGAAACTGATAACCGCTATTGCTGCGTTTGCCTTACATCGTTTTGCCATATCCGGATTCTTAATAAGCCAAATTAACATTAATTATATAATCTTCCGCCGGGTGCTCCTATCCTATTCATTTATTCATGCCTCTCCAAATTTCCAAATTCATTTGCTGTTGTTGGTTGTATAGGTATATTTAACCTATAAAATTGTTTGATGAAATACCTTGCCTTACTACAGCTTTTAACCATCTGCGCTAAATTGCCCGCACAGGTTATCGATAAAAACAACATCTGGAAAAGCTGGGTGCTGGATAGGGTAACCGCCCTGGACGGGTCTGAACTACCTGACGATAATTTATTAAAATACAATTACGTCAAATACACCTTCAGCGCACCCGAAACCATATATTCATCGATGCAATATTTCACCAAAGGCGATGCATTTTTATTCGACGTGACGGGTAACGACCTTAACATAAAAACGCCCCAAGGCTGGACCAGCAACTCGTACCGTATAGACGAACTTTCTGCAGATAGGATGACGCTAACCCAAAAACCGGACAGGAAAAACGTTTCGCCCGAATCGTTAAGGTATTACTTTTTGCCCGAGGAGTCTGTTCAAAAAGCCATCAAATTAAAAAACGCGGACATTAACAGCATCATAAACGGCGATACCGTTTATAACAGCAGCCCAAAACTGTACCCAATTTTTGCCGACGATAATTTTCAGCAGTACATATACAGCAATGTTGGCCAAAGTATGAGTGGCAAAAACGGCCGGCTTGCCGCCACTTTTATTGTTTTTAAAAACGGCGCTGCCGATAGCCTGAAAATAACAGAAGGCATCAGCCCTAAATTTGATAAAGCATTTATTAAGGCCTTTATCAAAGCCAGCAAAAAGTGGTCGCCGGCAGTGTTAAACGGGAAAAACGTATCGGCAACAGCTCACGTACAATTGGGCTATTCAACCAGCGAAATTGCGCTCCCGCTAATGCGTATAGCTGACGATGCATTACATTACTTTAATAACGGAGATTTCGAAAATGCGGCGATACTTTACGGGAATATCTTAGATTATAATCCCAACGACGTTAACAGCTTATACATGCGGGGCATTTGCAAATTGGTGCTGGGTAAAAAACAAGCTGCCATAGCCGATTGGAAACGATTACAAAAAACAGGTTCTACCCAGGCGGATAGGATACTGGAAAAGTTTGACCAGTGAAGCTTTCCCCCGCTGCCTACAAATCTTTGATTGAAAAGCTATAGCTGTGGTACTTGGGGTACAGTTGTTCCGCTATTCGCTGAAAGCCGTTGGCTTTATGCGGGTTTAGGTGGACTGGGGTTATGTTGGATTGCTACTACCGGTGCCTGAACATGTAAATGGCTACTATACTAATGCGACACTCAGGGCACACTTACACCAACTAGGGGAAATATTAAAGCCACATCAATATGTCAATTATGGTTGAGTTAACCTAAGGTGTTGAAGAAGGGTATTCAGGCACTGCCCTACCTATTATTATGGTGAGGTACAGGAACGAAATTACAAATTGTACCATCATAATTGACGACGCATGTGGAGCCGCTGGTGTTATTAAATCGTAATTACCGGAGACAGAATTTGAAATACTAAACCATAAACTTTCTAAAAAATCAACTCCGTTATTCCATTTCAATTCAGTTGCATAATCGCGATAATAAAGACTAGCGAAAGTGAAGTGAGTGAAAAAGATTGCTTGCAACAAGTGTACAAATCTCCTTTTTCGCCTGTCTGCATCGTAAGTAGTGGTATCTTCTTTCCAAATAAAAGAATAAAAAAAACTGTGTAAGGTAGCAAAGATAAAATACCATTTAAAAAAAATAAATATCCAAGCAACTGGATTTATATAGGTTATTACAGCAAGAGCTAACCACTTCAAAACAACATAAACATCTATAAAATTTCTCTTATAATTAATTTCTACAATCGCATTGTTGCTACTTTTGCTCATAACGACTGCACAGTATCTAAATAGCGTAGCAATATTGCAATACTTCAGGATATTGATTAACAAATCGAAGGAATAATATATAATTCCTTTATGTAAATTCTGATTTGTGTTAGCCATCCACCTTATTATTTACTGGTTATTTATTCTAGTCCAAACATTATCTGTATCAAAATCAGGTGGTGTTGGTTTAAAATCGGTCAATTTATTTGCTATATCGTCCTTTTGCAAGTGATATTCCTTCAATTGAAAATCTCTTAATTCCTTTATTTTAATGGAGTCAACTAATATTGTAGAATTTTTTCCGCCTTTAATTTGCAAGATGTTCCTTGTAACTGACTGTGATGGCTGTATAATTCTAGAGTCGCCAAACTCAGACGAATTGACCTGAATAAAAAAACTATGAATATCTCTTACCCAAGATCCGCCTATATCTGAAAAATAACTAATATCCTTATTAAATTCAGATGCAATAATAAAATCAACTTTGGATTTAAATAAACCTCTATCGTCTATGTTTGCCAATTCAAAACAGTTGTACACCGAAAAATAAATTTTTCTCCAATGAAACAAATCATATCTTTTTAGACTTCGGAAGGGAGACTCAGACGGAATTAATAGTCGATAACCTTTGAGCACATGCTTTTCTTCGTGCGAGTAGTGGTTTTTGAGTCTAATTTTTATTAAGCATGTCCTGTAGTGCTTTTTTTGAATAGGCAAAATTGTCGCAACAAAATTAAAAGCAAAATTATTGCGATTAATCCAGTGTTCAAGCCCAGCTACGATAGCAATATTTCTCCGATGTGATTGATAAACTAATAAATTAATCCACCTATAGGGAACACATGTTTCAGGCAAAACAAAAAGATTACATTTCTCTTTTTCAACTTGATTAATTAAATTAAATAATTCCTGCCTCCGTTCTCGGCTTGTATTAGGTGAGTTAAGAATACTCTTTCTAACATTAGCTGAATCAACTTTTATATTTGCAATAGCAATCTTTTTATTTAATTCCGAATCGTCATAACTATCATGTGTTGTCACATAATAGGTTCTGTTTTTTAAATTATCCTCTCGGTTTTTTATTCCTGTTTCATGGACTACGGTTCCATCGGTAGCTAAAAAATAAGAATTCCTACTTTGATTTATCTTAGATTCATATTCTTCAATCGATTTTAGATATTTCCAATGGTTGTTAATTTGCCAGTATTTTGAAAAAGCGTTATTCAATATCTGATTAATATTTTGTGCTGATTTATAACTGTCGATTTGGCTAACTGTGTGATAAATTTCTAAAATATTAATTTCATGAAATCCAACGTATCTAGGTGCCAATAGCTTCAGGCGGTCATCTAAAGCGTAATTTCCTGGAAGCACGTTTACCAAATTAACCTTTACAAGATTATTATGGGTATCAGAAGCGTATTTTGTAAAATTAAGTGCGGAGATTGGCAAGAGAAAATGACGGTACATGTTTGATGACCTTACGTTTAACGCTATATCAAAAATTTTGTCATAAATTACCTCAAAGTCCTTTTGCCACTTTGAATTAAAAAAATTCGGATTTAAAGCTAAAGGTGTCGCAATCGCAATTTGTAAATAGCAATGCAAATCTTTTTTTATCAACTGGCTTATTTTCTTGGAACGTTTCGAATCTTCATAACTTGCAACATCGATTGCGTCAATCGACGTAGAGATTTGCTTATAAAATTTGAATAGTTCTTTAGGTTGATCATTAATGATAAAATATGTTGCAACCTTTTCCCATAAAGTATGAAAAGCTAGTCCAACATCCCCTTTAAAAAAAGTTAATATCTGTTTGTTAGTTTTTTTATCCGGTTTTTCGTCACTAAAACTAGATGCAAATATTTTGTTCGCCAGATATTTTGAAGCACCATATTTGTCTTCACTAAACTCTTTAATACTCCTCAGTTTATTTATTGAATCATTGTAGTGAAGTGAAAACGCTTCTTCATCAAATTCCGAATCGACTTCATCTTCATCTGGCAGAAATCGATACTCACTTCTGTTTTTTTCTAAGTTATTTTTAAATTTATTTATGATTGCTGAAGACTCTTTATGATCGAAAAATTGAAGAATTACTTTTTTACTTTGGATTATAAGGTCGGGTTTCGAAAGCAAATGAAATTTAAGTTCACCGGCGCGGAGCACGATTTGAGAAAATTCGATTTCATCCATCTCAGAAATATCTGGATTTTTGTAGTACGGTTTTTCTGTTGAACTATATTCAACTAATGTTGGATCAAGTTCAGGTAAATTATGATATTCCAAAATCTCTCGATTTACAAAATATTTTATTAAAAAGTCGTTTATCGGGTAAATTGCATCGTGTTCAATTTTTACATTACTAAAAACAAATAATAAATCATCAACATAACGCCCATAATACGCTGGATTTAATTTGTCTTTTATCTCTTCGTCGAAATCTCTCAGATAATAATTTCCTAAAATACCAGACGACAATAATCCAATAGGAAGTATCGACTCATCGTAAGAAAGTTTAGGTATAATCTTTACTTTCTTTAACTTATCCGTATAATTATTATGTATCGCAATTAAAAGATCAAATAACCGATCAACTTGACTATCTTCTTCTTCAAACAAAATTTGATTTAAAACATAACCGCGAATTTGTTCTAAGTCTACCTTAACAGAGTGAAAATAATCTTTTATATCTAGACTCAATAAAACAACATTTTTACCGTCATCCAGGAGCATTTGTGCTTTATGAATTGCTTCATCTCTCCATTTTTGATATTGAATAAAGTACGGCTTATATAATCTCAAACCGTTTACTACTGGTTTAAAACTCTCGTATTCATCGCCATCTTCCTTATAGAGTTCTAACTTGTAAGCATAATTTTCACCTACAATGTCTTTCGACAGAATATGCCCAACTTTTGTAAGCCAAAGAACGGTAACTAAATGGACCTCAACACTAGCGTCAATAAAGAAGTTAGCGCGAGAAAGTTTGGGGTTTTGGTCGTTGTTAAAGTTGGTGACTATAGTCGGCGATTTTTTTTTGAACGACTTTGGAGTCGTCCGCAAATCGATTGCATCATCTAGGTTTTCACCCCAGGCTTCTAATTCCACAAAACTTAAATAATCGGCAATTTCTTTCCCTACCTGGCGCGAGAATGACGGGTTGGGCAAGCGGGCGAATGCTTCTCGTGCCTAACCATGCAAAGTGCAGTTTACTTAAAAAACGTATATTTTATTTAAACCTGTATTCACAGCAGGGATTCCGATTATAATCTCCACTGCCGCAAGCCCGATTAGCGTTGTCGGCTGTGCATATCGGTCACCTTGCATACGGGCCACAAGCCGGGGACGCTTGCGGCAGCGGAGTGGGCTCTGCATAGTGGCTACCTTGCATACGGGCCACAAGCCGGGGACGCTTGTGGCAGTGGAAGTTTAGGGTTAGGATGGCCTGTGGCTCAAAGTGCTACGGTAAAAACACCAACCACGGGCTGAATAAAGCGACGAGCATCATTTAATAACTTTTTGATTTTCAAAAAATTAAAGGTAAGTTTTATTTCCTTGCCCTGCCTTGCACAATATTACATCTTAACCCGTTATTAATTTCTTATTGCATGCTTTTAGCAGAACCCCACCATATTATTGCCATAGGCGCATCCGCGGGTGGTATGGATGAAATTAATTCCTTTTTTGATCATACGCCCCTTGATGGGGTTTCTTATGTTATCATTCAGCATTTATCGTCAGATTTTAAAAGCCGTATGGTGGAGTTGTTGGCCCGGCATAGCAAGCTTGTTGTAAAAGAGGCCGAAAATGAGATGCATGTTGTGTGCAACGAAGTTTACCTTATCCCGCACAATAAATTCATGACCATTAACGATGGCACCTTATATTTAACCGATAAGGAGAATATCAAAGGCCCGCATTTAACCATCAATAACTTTTTTTTGTCGCTTGCTGCCGATTGCGGTAAAAAAGCTATCGGTATTATTCTTTCGGGCCTGGGCAGTGATGGTACCGAAGGTATTAAAGCGATAAAAAAAGCGGGCGGTATGATCATTGCGCGCAACCCCGCAACCTCCGATTTTGGCAGCATGCCATCAAGCGCCATTGCTACCGGTTTGGTAGATTTTGTTTTAGAACCGGCACTAATGCCCGGCGCGATAGAGGATTATGTTAAAAACGCAGGCGAACTTTTGATAGACGATAAAGATGATGAAACTAACTTAAAAGCCATTATCGACCTGATCAAGGAAACCTCACCGCTCGATTTTTCTGATTACAAACAAACCACCATACTCCGCAGAACGAAGCGGAGGGCATCTTACGGCAATTTTACTTCACTGGCCAATTATCTCAATTATCTTAAGGTAACCCCCGGCGAGGTTGAGGCGCTTGCTAAAGAATTCCTCATCAGTGTAACGTCGTTTTTCAGGGATAAAGAGGCATTTGAATTTATACAAACAGAAGTATTGCCCGGCATATTACAAAAGCTTACCCCCGGCGAAGAATTAAAGTTATGGGTTGCAGGCTGTGCTACCGGCGAAGAGGTTTACTCACTGGCCATACTAATAGCCGAACTGCTGAAAGATGATGATGAAGGCCATGTAGTGAAAATATTTGCTACTGATATTGATAGCGCCCGCATTATCGCATGCAGGCAAAGGGCTATACAATTCAAATATTGCAAAAGATGTTTCGCCCGAACGCCTGGGGAAATACTTTAATAAAGAGGGAGACGGATATAGGGTGAATCCGGTTATCCGCAAGATGGTGATATTTGCCCAACACGACCTGGTTAAAAATCCACCCTATTGCAATATGCATTTTATCAGTTGCCGCAACCTGCTCATTTATATGACAACCGTGCTGCAAAAGAAGATATTCACCATGCTGCTTTTCGGGCTAAAAATGGATGGCTATTTGTTTTTAGGCTCCAGCGAAAACCCGATGCCTATTCTCAAGAACCTGGAAGTGGTTCATAAAAAATGGAAGATCTATAAAAATCTCGAAAAAAAGAGAGGGATCAGCTTCGATGTTTTTTCCTTGCCCGATCTTTTGGATATAAAAAGGGTGCCCTCCCGTTCTGCAATAAATGAGGCCCCTAAAAATGCAAATCCCGCTCTTTCCGAAGCGATGCATACCGCTTTGGCGGCCGGGCTTGGTTATCTGGTGGTTTGTGTGAACGAGAATAACCAGGTGGTAAACTCCTACGGCGACACTGCAACTTATTTACTCCAAAAGCATTTTACCACCAACCTTACCGAACTTTTACCCAAGCCCCTTGCTATTGTATTTAATACGCTAAGCAGCAGTGTATTAATAGATGGCAATCGCAGTGCCGTGCAGGGCGTTATAATTAAACAGGGAAAATAGGTGTTTACA
>CBFGNE010000011.1:0-15283 GCA_965649995.1 uncultured Mucilaginibacter sp. | reverse complement strand
TTACCACAGTAGCCAACCACGGGCAGTGCCCCAAACTGAACGAGGAACTGATAACACTTATAGAAAACAAGCAGGACCTGCATTCCATTGCCTTTGAAAAAGGATGGAAAAAAGGGCTGAACAATCCCCTGAAGATGTGGCAGCCCGTTGTAATGCATATTGGCGAAGGCACCAATACTGCCGCGCATAGCGAGATAGACGAACTTATCCGCTGGAATTTATTGCACCGCAAACTAATAGGCATACATTGCGTTGCGCTTAGCCCGGCGCAGGCAAGGGCTTTTAAGGCGCTGGTGTGGTGTCCGCAATCCAATTATTTTTTATTAAATGCAACTGCGCCGGTTAACCGTTTAAAAAAATACACCAACATCTTATTCGGCACAGATTCTACCCTAACCAGCGACTGGGATATTTGGGCGCACATTTCCCTTGCTCGTAGTACGCAAATGCTTAGCGATGAGGAATTATTCCATTCGCTTACAAGCAGGGCAGCCGGAGTTTGGAAGCTAAACTGCGGCCGCATTGAGGAAGGCTTTGATGCCGACTTCGTTGTGGTTAAAAATACAGGGGTTGAGGGCCTGGGTGCCTTTTATAATATAGTACCCGAAGATATTTTGATGGTAATGAGCAGAGGGGCCATCAGGCTATTCGACCAAAGTTTATACCATCAGTTAAACGATATCCCGTTAAACCAATTCAGTAAAGTGTACAGCGGCGGAAGGATAAAATATGTACAAGGAGATTTACACGGGCTGATGAAAGAAATACGGCAATACAAGGCCGATACCCAATTCCCTGTTTACATCCCATCCGAACCTGCTGCCTGAAAATGAGCGTATTAGAAAAACTAATAACCAAAACCAGCCTCAAAGCCCGCTATATACAGGGCAATATTTCGCACTTTATTGGGGCTGACAAAAGCTATTATGAAAGGGCAAGAGGGAGCCGAATATTGGCCTATCATGGCGTTTGCCAATCCGAACCTACCAAATTCAACACTCTTTTTATTACCCGAAAAATTTTTGAACAACACCTTCAGTATTATAAAAGGTACTTTAATGCACTATCGCTGGATGAGTACTATTTGGAGCAAAAAAGTGCGAAAAAATTTAACATTTGCCTCACTTTCGACGATGGATTTGCAAACAATTACAAATATGTGCTGCCTTTACTGCACCAATACCAAATCCCGGCAACTTTTTTTGTAACAGCCATTAGCGCGGCCAGTTACAATATCTTATGGAACGATATATTGAGCCTGGCAGGCAGGTGCGGGCCGCCATCCGTCGTGTTTAAAAACCAAACGTACCATAAAAATCGTATTAACCATTACACCAATGCCGATGGCCTAAGTTTGAATATGAAGTTAAGAAATACAGGCTTTGCCGAAAAGGCGGAACTTATTCGCCTGCTGGATAGACTGTGCCTTTTTCATAAAAACAAGCAGCACGAAGACTACTGGCTGCAGATGACATCCGACCAGATCAGGCAGGCATCAGCATCGCCGTATATTACTATTGGCGCACATGGTTATTACCATAACGATTTGGCGGGCATACCCCTTGCTGATGCCGCCAAAGAAATGAAGCAAAGCAAGCAATATCTGGAGGGTATTATCGGGAACGAGGTAAAATGCATCGCTTTCCCTTACGGTAGTTACAACCGCGATGTTGTAGCGGCAGCAAAAGCTTGCGGTTATACACAACTACTGGCTACAGATTTTAATACCCCGGATGATAGTTGTGACGTATCAATGCGGGAACGGCTTACCATAAACCCCTTTATATCAATCACAAACCAAATGCATGCAAACATTAGAGGAGCATATTGATCGTAAAATTTCGGCCTGTGGCTACCGGGTGGAACGGTTCAATGTTAATAAGCTGAGTTGTTTGGCCTATTTACACATGGCTGTTTACGGATCGCTACCGCCGAAAGGCCACTTCCTGAAAAAGTACAACACTGCCTTTACTGTTGTAAGCTATACCGGCTACCTGGCATACGACGTTTCCGACCTGCCTGTAGCCTTTTATGGCGTGATACCTTGCTTTGTAGAATATAACAGCAATTTGGTGTTGGCCGCCCAGTCTGCCGATACCATGACCCATCCCGCGCACCGCAACAAGGGGTTGTTTGTGGCACTTGCCGAACTCACCTATGCCTTGTGCCGCAAGGAGGGTATCCGTTTGGTTTTCGGGTTTCCTAACCAGCACTCCGGGCATGGGTTGCTTAATAAACTTGGTTGGGAAACGGCAGGCTGCCTGGAACGCTTCATCATACCGGTTAACGCTGCACCATTAGAAAAAATTGCAGCCAAATTCAGCTTGCTAAAACCGCTTTACGGCGCTTATGTAATAAATATTATCAAGCCAAAACAACAAACAGGCATCGGCAATTCGGTGTTGGCCGAGGGGCATGCGGGGGTTTACCGCGACGAGGACTTTTTAACATACAAAACTTATAACAACACCTACACCATTCAAATAGGGCAGGCATTTGTATGGTTTAAAATTCAAAACGGGTTAATTGTAGGCGACATTTTAGGCATTGATGATAATATTGATGAGGTTATGGCCTCCTTGTTG
The DNA here is from genome assembly GCA_965649995.1 of uncultured Mucilaginibacter sp. Lineage (GTDB taxonomy): Bacteria > Bacteroidota > Bacteroidia > Sphingobacteriales > Sphingobacteriaceae > Mucilaginibacter. The sequence goes on along the minus strand of CBFGNE010000011.1, from coordinate 12,698 downwards.
AAGCTAACGCGTAAGCTTGGCCTGCGGCAATTGCAATTCCAGGTAAGTGTAAAAAGCAAACTATATAACCTGCTCAAAAATTATACGGAGCCAGTACCTTCTTTTACCATTGCCATAAAGGAAATGGGGTCGGGCATCCCGGCAGGTAAGTTTGCGGTTACGTTTGCCGATATCGATATCTTTTAACCAGATACCTTAATGAGATTTGTTTTTGCCAGCTACGTTTACACCCATAATTTTAATACGCCCGAAAGCTGGCTTAAACGCATCATCGCTTACAGCGGAATACAAGACGCTTTGGGCCGTACCAACGAGGTCATCAGCATTGAGCAAATAGACTACGAGGGGCAATATTTTAGCGGCAGTGTGGATTACCGTTTTAAGCGTTATAAGGAAAATGCCCTGCGTTATTTTCCCTGGACGTTAAATGCCTATATCAAAAGCTTAAAACCCGATGTGGTAGTTATCCAAAGCCTCAATTTCCCATTACAGGTTATATTGCTGCGGTTGATGCTGGGCAGGCATGCAAAAATCATCGTACAAAACCATGCCGAACGGCCTGGCACCGGCCTTAAAAAACACGTGCAGCGCTTGGCTGATAAATGTATTGATGCCTACCTATTTGCCTCTTATGCCATGGGGGTAGAATGGGTGGCGACCGGCAACCTGGCCTCGGCATCAAAAATACACGAGGTAATGGAGGTCTCCTCTGTTTTCTACCCCGTTGATAGCGGTGTATCCAAACAAAAAACTAAGGTTACAGGCAACCGGGTGTTTTTATGGATAGGGCGTTTAAACGCCAATAAGGACCCGCTGAACGTGGTAAAAGCCTTTTTAAAGTTTGCCGAACGTGAGCCAACCTCCAGGCTGTATATGATTTATCATACCGATGAGTTGCTCACCGCGATAAAAGCATTACTGGCCGCCACGCCAAACTCTACTGAAGCGGTGGTATTGGTTGGCCAGGTACCGCACAATGATTTGCTATATTGGCTTAACAGTGCGGATTTTATTATTTCGGGTTCTTTTTATGAAGGCAGCGGCGCTTCGGTTTGCGAGGCCATGTCGTGCGGTTGTGTGCCGGTGGTTACGGATATCCTTTCCTTCCGAATGATAACCGATAATGGCAATTGCGGCATCCTCTATCCACCAGGCAACCAACAGGGCTTATTGGATGCGCTCTTTAAAACACGGCAGATAAACCTTTTGCGTGAACGGGTCCGCTCGTTTCAGTATTTTAAAACGCACCTGTCCTTTGAGGCTATCGCCCGGCAAATAGAGCTGGTGGTTCATTCCCTGTAATTAAACAATTCCATTATCGCTTTTGCACTATCGCCCACGGCATAGGGCAACAAAGCCTTGCGCTCAACCGATGGTGCATGCAAAATAGCTTTCGCTATCGCCAACATTTCATTGGTAGTGTTGGCGATATTCCAATTGGGGAGATCGGCATCCATTGGCTTAATAAAACTTACTACGCCTGCACCGGCGTAAAGTGCTTCCAGGCAAACTGTGCTAAAACCCTCGTATTTGGAGGGGTGAACAAACAATTTGGCGTGCTGCATCATATCCAGCACCTGCTGATGGGGCAATTCGCCTGCCAGTGCCAAATTACCTTCCATACCGAGTTGGGTCGTCAACGCTTTCAGGTTGCCCATTTCCGGGCCATCCCCACATATAACTGCACGGATATCCGGGAAATCTTTTTTTAACTCATGAATCAACTCAACAAGCAAATGGTACCGCTTTAAGGATATTAATGATCCGGCTCCTAAAATATCAATAGCTCTTGCTACATCCGTCTGCTTAATAGCGGCCGGGTAAACACCTACCGGTATTACATGCTCTGGCCTCAAGCCATAATTGTGATGGTACTGGTTTACTATGAAATCCGAAATGGCAATCAATTCCCCGCCTTTAGGCATTATCCAGCGCACGTATTTGTTACCAGCCTTTGCATCCTGCCCAAGCAGCCAGGTATAGTGCTTTAGCTTTTTTTGCTTTGCAAACAGCTTGCCTATAAAAGCGGCATCGCCCAGCCAAAAACTTAAAATGCCAAGCGGTTCATAATGCCTGTTGATCTTTCGTAACCGGTGCCAAACGTTCCACCATATATATAGCCTGTTGAAGCCTCCTTTACTCCGCCCGCCAAAGGCTATCACCTTTATGCCATTCCATACGTATTCCTTTGCTCTAAAAGGGTAATGGAGGCTTAGTATGATGATATTGAGGTTAGGGTAACATTCCTTCAATGCCTTTACAAAAACCTGTTGCGGTGGTATGCAGGTGGTGTCCGCCTCATCCGCCGGGAAACCGGGCGTAAGTATAACAAGTGTTTCAGGCATAGGCCTCGTGCAATGAAATTATTTTATTACAAAAACCAAGGCTTGCTTTATTATGCGTTATCAGGATAATCATTTTGCCTTGTGCTGCCAATTGCCGCAGCCTTGCCAGTATACCTTGCTCTGCAACGCTATCCATTTCGCTAAAGGGCTCGTCTAATATCAATAAATCGAAATCGTGGTACAGCGCCCTTGCCAGCATTAGCCGCTGCCGCTGCCCGCCGCTAATGTTTTTCCCGTTCTCTGTAACTATATGCTGCAAGCCATCCGGCTGCCTATCTAACAAAACACTTAATCCGCTAACGGCAATGGCGTGTGCCAGCCGCTGGCTGCAGGTTGTACCATCCTCCAGCGTAATATTTTTTAAAATGGAATCGTGAATAAAAAAAGGCTGCTGTTTTACAAATGAGATGTTTGTGCGGTAAGCCTGTCGATTCGCCTGGCTGGCAATATTGTTATTTATGCTGATAGTACCCTTGTCCTGCTGTAAAAACCCTAAAAGCAAATTGATAATGGTGGTTTTACCTTTGCCCGAGTTGGCGGATATCCCCAACACATCGCCGGCCGATATTTCAAAACTAATGTCATCCAGCACAGTCCGTGTTTCATACTTAAAACTTACGCTTTCAAATTTTACCGAGCGGATTGCTTCCGTTGTTCCGCTTGGCGGTACGGTAATGTTTGTTCTGTTACCGGCCAACAGGTCGTCCAGTACAAATTCATAGGTTTTTATTTGCCCGGTGCTGTTCATTATTTTCACAATACCGGGGATTACCTTATAGGCCGCCGCCATAAAAATACCAATGGTTAATACATTGATGCCGGGTGCATTTGTACTGTACTTATTAGCGGCTACCAATATCAAAAAGCCAAGCACTGCAAAAACCTCCATCAACCGGGCCGGCAGGCCCTGCCAGGTTTGCTGCATGGCTATGGTGCTGTTCAGTTGTTGCTGGTAATCCAGGTAGCGGCTGCTAAAAAAAGCATCCTTGCCGTAAATATTACTTTCCACGTACCCGCCTAGCGATTCGTTTAAATGCTGGATAGTTTTGGCACTGGCCGTTTTGGTTTGATGGCGGAGCGCCCTTTGCCGTTTACGCGTATAATTGCTAAGCAATACCACCGGCGGCAGCAACAGCATAAGCATGATGAGGAACAGCGACGGGTGATAAAACAGGATAGCTGCTACCGTAAAAGTTATTAGCAAAGCTTGCGAAACGAGCTGTTGAAAATCAGTTAAAATATAATGGCTGAATTCGATAGGCTGGTTACTGATCCGCCGGGTTTGTACCGATGAATCGGTATGCACAAATTGCCCGTACCCCCCATGCAGGTAATTTTCAATATTCCGGGCAGACAGTCGCGAAGCAACATCGTAAAAAAAATGGTGCTGCACTTTTTGTGTAAAAAAAGCGAGGGTATTTTTTAAGGCAAACAGCGTTAAAAATATGCTAATGAGCAAAAGTGATCGGTTATCTGCCAACGTAGTCGGTAAAAACGCAGGCTTAACCGCGCCGGATGCCTGCGTATAAAAATTGATGACGAACAGCAACGCGCCCAGAAAGGCTATATCCAGCAAGGCTATCAGCACATCAAAAAAAATGAGCTTTAGTAGCTTGCCTTTTTCCTGCGGGGCGAGGATCAAGAAAATGCTTTTAAAAATGTGTTTCAAAACGGCTGCCGTATTTACTACCAACTACGCGCTATACTTATTGATGGTTGCCTGTATCCCATCCCGTTAAACAAAAAAATCCCCCTTTGCAGGAGGATTGTACCGTTATTAGCTTAATTACTTTGTGATGAGGTTGTACAATTCATCCAGTTTCGGGGTAAGCACAATTTCGATGCGGCGGTTTTTGGAGAGGGCCTCTGGCGCCGTTCCAGGGTCGATAGGCTGGAACTCGCCTTTACCTGTCGCGGTAAGCCTTTTGGGGTCTATCATTTCCACCTCCGTTAGGTAACGTGTTACCGAGGTAGAACGCAGCACGCTCAAATCCCAGTTATCCTTTATCTGGCCCAGGTTCTTCACCTTTTTGTTATCGGTATGCCCTTCTACAGCAATGTTAATGTCGGGCTCCTTATTCAATACTGCGGCTAATGATTTTAAGGCTTGTTTACCCTTATCATCAATAACGATACTGCCCGAAGGGAACAGCAACTTATCCGTTAAGGATACATACACCTTGCCATTGCGTATATCTACGCTCAGCCCGCTTTGCTGGAAGCCCAGCAGGGCCTTTTGAAGCTTATCCTTCAATGCGTTTGTTGCCTCATCGCGCTTGCGCAAAATTTCTTCCACTTCTTTAAGGCGTGCCTCGCGTTTTTGCAGGTCGGATGATAGTTCGCTTACTTTGGTAGAGCTGGCGTTGTAGTTTTTATCTAAACTATTATATTTTTTATCCAACTCGTTGTAACTACCATTAAGCTTTGCTATCTCGGCGTGCAGACGGGCCGTATCTGCCATCAGTTGGGCTTTCTCGGCCTCGAGCGTAGTGGTACGCGTGGATAACGAATCGCGCTGTGCGAGCAATGCCTTGTACTTTTTGGGCGATAATACCACGCACGAATGCAAGGCCATCATCAGTGTAGCGGCTAATAAAAGGTGTTTGATTTTCATGATACTTGTTGTTTGGGTTAACCGATGGCGTTTTTCAGGAAAACATTCAACGGGTATATTTTGCCGCACAGAGCGGCTATGTCGTCGGCTGCTTTTGGGCTTTGTACTTCCTTATCAGTAAACTGGTGAAACACAATAAAGCTTTTCAATTTCAGTAGCTCGATGTTTTCGTTATCTGCGCTATAATCACGTGGAACAGTTTTTAGCTGCTCTTGTTTGCGGAACTCGCCAAACAGTTTTACAAAACCGGGGTCGTCAACAATTTTTTTCAGGTCGGCAGCATTGTAATCTATTTCCTGGCGAATGGCCTTCAGGTGTTCCGCTTCCGGCATCCAGTACCCTCCGGCTATAAACGATTTCCCGGGCTGTATCTGCAGGTAATATTCCACGCCGCCCAATTTTAGGCCATGCGATGGTATGCTTACGCCGAAATTATTTTTATAGGGGGTTTTATTTTTGCTGAAGCGGATGTCGCGGTAAATGCGCATCACGCTTTTTTTGGGGTCCAGGTCGGCATTAACGCCGGGGTCTATCTGGTGTACTTTGCTAATGAGGCTTGTAGTAAGCTCGATAAGGTTTTCGCGTGCCTTATCGTGCCAGTCTTTATTTACCTGGAACCACTCGCGGTTATTGTTCTCTGCAAGCTCCTTGAGGAACTGGAGCGTTTGTGCCTGGATCATGCCCTGAAAATTAATTTTTACTGAACAACGGCAAAAGTGCCGTACAGTTTAATTTAAGTTCAGCTTTTCGTTGTGCAAATCAAGGGCGACATTCTTACGGCGGTATTTTTTATACCAGATGTACCCGGCTACCGCTACAGCCAAATATGGGGCCGCTAACAAATACATAATACCGGCATTAAGCCCGGCAGTGGCGTGGTTGCCGCTTTTTGAGTTAGATTCTACCGTAGCAGTACACATGGCGCATTGCGCTTTTGCCGGCAATACACCAAAAACCATTAAACCGAATGCAATTGCGAGGGATAAATAAACGAGCTTTTTCATGCTTTTCAAACTGTTAAAAATGGTAGTAAGGTTTAATCATCAAATATACAACAACGCCTGATACTGTAACGAATAACCATATAGGAAACGCCCATCTCACCAATTTCTTATGTTTTTCTACCTGCATTTGCAAACCCTGGTAGAAACTTAACAGGATAAGCGGCAATACGCCGGCGGCCAATACAATATGCGGGATAAGGATGGACAGGTATAAGGTACGCATACCGCCAACAGCAGTTTTTTCCTCCGGGGATAAAATACCGTCTCCGTTTGCATCGCCGTAAAAAGTATCATTACGCATTAAATAATGAAACAGGATGTACGATACCAAAAAAATGGAGGACAGGCAAAAGGTTAATATGTTAAGCCTTTTATGCACTGTGATATTCCCCTGCTTAATAAAATACAAGGATATTAACAGCAGTATACTACAGGTGCCGTTTAAAAATGCATTGAGCAAAGGCAGGTATGGGGTAAATGATGGCGCAACCGCCGGGCCGGGTATTAAATGGCGGTTTAATATAATTACAACGGCTATTACAAAAACGGTAACGCCTGCAACGAAACGGAATATGAATTTATCTGTCATTTTCTTTTTTTAAGCATCGGGAACCAACCAGGGACTACGCAACTGTACGAAATTTATTTTACGTACAGGTTCGTACAGCGGCCGTACAGTTTCGTACAATCTCGTACACTTTCGTACAGCTTCGTACACTTTCGCACAGTTTCGTACAGCAAAATGGCTAAAAACGGGCATTTGCAAAAATCTGCGTTTTTCTGTGTTTTTCTGTGTTTTTTTCGACTTGATTGCTTGCCTATCAGTATTAATAAAGTGCTTTATCCACTTTACGCAATTCTTCTGATATCAACACCTTTATCTCGTCGTTCAGTTTCATCACATCAGCGCGCGAGCTGCCCGAATAGTAACCCCTGATGCGCTTTTCGGCATCAACCAGTATCAGCTTGTCATCTACTACAAAGTTACCTTCACCGGCTTTGGCTGCGTTCACCAGCATGCCATTGTGTGCCAGGTTGTATATCGTGGTAGTATCTCCGGTTAAAAAAAGCCACTTGTTACTTGGCTTGAATTGAGCAGCGTATTTTTTTAAAACGGGCTGGGTATCAAATTCCGGGTCTACTGTGATGGATGCAAATTGCACCATTTTGTTTTTGCGGTAGTTTATATCCAGGCTATCCATAAAACCGTTTACTGTATTACAAACGGATGGGCAACGGGTGTAAAAAAAAGCTGCAACAAATATTTTTTTATCGAATGTTTTAAACGACACCGGATTGCCATTCTGATCGGTGAGCTTAAAGGTATCCAGCTTGTGGTAAATAGTATCGGGGATAAACTTACCGTGAAACTTATGGCCGGTTTTAGCTACGGTTTTGCTGCCGTAAAAAGGGAGTGGCTTGTATCTATTTTTTCCTTTCGCGGTTAGCAAATAATATAAAAATCCCGGTAATGCTAATATCATTACCAGGATCACTATCTTTTTAAGAATGCGCATTACAGCTTTGGACGCAAGTCTACCCAGTAGTGGCTTTCGTTAGCAAGTACCAGTATTAACCCTATAATAAAAAGGATAGGCACTATAATAGCCAGGGCTAACCCGATTTTCTCGAACTTAAGGTGCATAAAATATGCAACAATATAAAAGGCCTTAAGTAAGGTTAGTACAATATATATTGGGTTTGCCCAGTGAATAGGAATTTTGCCGGTGGGAACTAACCATAGGGCTATGATAAACTCAATTACCGTAATACCCAATAGTACCATAAATATCTGGACTATCTTTTTCTTGGTCATTCCTTCGTGCTCGCCGTGCTCTGCGTGAGCGCCTGTTGTTTCTGATGACATATATTTGATCAGTTAAATTTTTATACTAAATAGAAGAAGGTAAATACAAACACCCATACAAGGTCTACAAAGTGCCAGTAAAGGCCTACTTTTTCAACCATTAAATAGCTGCCGCGTTTGGCATAAGTACCAGCCAGTACGTTTATAGTAATAATGATATTGATAACAACACCGCTAAATACGTGGAAACCATGGAAGCCTGTGATGGTGAAAAACAAGTTTGCAAATTGCTGCGCATAAGTGCCATAAGTAGCTTCGGTGCCGCCTTTAAACAGCGTTTTCAATTCTTCGGCATTAGGGATGCTTCCCCACCAAAAACCTTCATGGTGCAAGTGTGTCCACTCTAAGGCCTGGCAACCTAAAAAGGTAAAACCGCCAATGATGGTTGCTACCATCCACCAAAGTACTTCTTTTTTTGCCATACGATGGCCCGCCTCAACAGCCAGTACCATAGTTACCGAGCTAAGGATAAGAATAAATGTCATTAACCCCACAAATACAAGTGGTGCGCCGTGTTCTATACTTGTTAAGGGTACCGATTGGAAAACCAGATCGGGGGCTGGCCAGCTTGCAGCACTAAAACGCAAAGCGCCGTAAGAAATTAATAAGGATGAAAAAGTAAAGGCATCCGACAAGAGGAAAAACCACATCATCATTTTACCATACTCCACATCGAACGGTGATTTACCGCCCGCCCATGGCGTGGTTTTTACTTCATCAATAGGTGATACTTGTGCACTCATGTGTTTGTTAATATTGGTTCAAAAGTAAAAAAACATACAGATAAATCCATATAATATCGACAAAATGCCAAAAAATAGAGGACATCTGCATTCCGAATAAATTTTTAACCTGCTGCTTATTACGGTAACTCCTGAAAAGGGTATTACCCAGCAATAATACGCCGGCTAAAATGTGTAATAAATGCATCCATACAAATACGTATACGAAAGATTGCGATGCATTCGGGTTTATAAAAAATACGCCCATCTGCGGCAAAAGCACCAGGCAGGCATAGGTTTGTATAACAAAAAACGACACGCCTAATAAAATGGTTACCCCTAAAAGGAGGCGTTGTTTCTGCAGCTGCAGCTCGCGCGCCGCTTTCGATGCCAGGTACAGGGTTATGCTGCTCAATACCATTACTATGGTACTGTACGTAAAAATTGCCGGCAACTTAATATTGATGCCCGTACCATGCCCGCCGCTGTATACGATAAAGCCGCTTGTTAAGGCCGCAAAAAGCATAAACGATGTGAACACAAATATCCACATGTTGAATTTTTTGGGGGCCAGCTGAAGTTTATCTTCCTGTTCTATCTTAGCCATCATCTTACTTCGCTATAAAATCAAATAAAAACATTAATTGCACTACCGGCAAATAATAAAAAGAGCCAAACATTAGCTTACGTGCCGCCGTAACTTCCAGCGTACGTAGCAGGTTAAACGCCTGGTACAAAAATATTAGGCTCATCACCAGGGATACGCCGCCTACGTAGTAACCGCCATAACCGTAAATAGTTGGCAGCAAACTTACAGGCACCATTATAACGGCAAATATAAAGGTTATTACCGCGCTGGCCCTATCTCTTTTACCTGTAGGCAGCAGGCGAAAACCGGCAAGCTTATAATCATCGTCCAATACCCAGGCAATGGCCCAGAAGTGTACAAACTGCCATATAAATTGTATACCGAACAATATCAGCGCTATGGTATCAATACGCCCGTGTGGCTGCCCTGCAACATAGCCAATTAAAGCCGGCAACGCGCCAGGGATAGCACCTACAAACACCGCCAATACACCCGACCTGCGCTTTAACGGCGTATAAACAAAAGCATATAGCAGGATAGAGAATACCGACAATAAGCCGGTAAGTAAATTTAAGCTGCCCAAAAGATAGGTGCCCAATATGCCCATGCCTAAGCCTAACACCAGGCCCTGCCCGGTAGTCATACGCCCCGCCGGCATTGGCCTATCCATGGTGCGTTTCATCAACTTGTCGGTTTCAACTTCAATAACTTCGTTAAAGCAATTTGCTGCGGACGTAACCAGGAAACCGCCAATAACAAGTTTTACCCAGTTCATCCACATGGTTGTGCTGTAAAGCGAGCCCCAGGTGTCGCCGCCATTGGCCTTCACTGCTATAATAAATGATATGGATGCAGAAAAGGTTACCAAAAAGGTAAGCCTCAGCTTTATCAGTTTGCTATAATCGCCCCACTTCATTTGCGCGCCCCCTGTAAATTAACCGAACTGAATAAATTCAACAATAAATAAAATTGCGCGCCAAAAACTAAACTCGCTAAAACAATGTGGCTTGCCTGTGCATAAGGCGGCAATGCCCAATACGATAACACGATCCCTGTAACTATCTGCAGCATCAGCATTAAAAAGGCAAAGCTCATCAGCTGCTGCTGTATAGAATGCCTGCTGAATGTACGGCGTATTAATGCATATAAAACTATATTGATCACCAAAACAAGCATCGCCATATCCCTATGCTGCGTAAATATTTCGCCTGCTTTGCTCGTCCAACTGTCGCGGTAACTTCCCTCCAAATGGCCGGCAACGGCATCTATCCTCTCGCGCACCTCGGTACCAAATGTTATTTGCAGTATACTTAATACTAACACCAGCGAAGTAACCACCACAATAAAGGGCTTTACGGTAAGTTTATACCGCCCGTTTACCTTAGCCATGTGATAGGTAGCAATGCTAATGGCCAATATGGCTAAAGCTAATAACATATGCACGGTAACTATCCAGGCCACCAAATTGGTTGATACCACAATAGAGCCCAACCACCCCTGGAAACCTACCAGCAAAAGGTTCAACACGCTCAGTACCACAATAAGCTTGCTGCTCTTCCAGTATTTAAACGAGTAGATAGCTGTCAGCAGCAAAAATATGCCTGTGATGGCCCCTATCAGCCGATTAATGTATTCTGTCCAGGTACGGGCACTGTTAAATTCCTCCGGTACCAGGATAGACCGGTCGTTTCTGATGCGTACGGCTAATTGGCTGTAACCAAAAATATCCAGCATTTTAGCAAACTTCTGGTTCTTGGCAAGCCGCTTATCAGCGTACTCTTGTTTGTAATTTGCCGGCAGTTCCGCAATACTTGTCGGTGGTATGTACCGCCCAAAACACTTTGGCCAATCGGGGCAACCCATTCCAGAACCGGTACTCCGCACTACTCCGCCTGCCAGTATCAATACAAATAGCAGTATTATAGTAAGTAAGTTTATCTTTAAAAAATTGTTCCCGGATGCGTTACTGCTCATTCAAAATATTCCTAACAAATTAGGGTAACTGAATTTTATAATTTGAAGATTCTCTGATTTGAAGATTTGAAAATTATTTACGTTTTCAAATTCAGCATTTTCAAATCTTCAAATTTGAAATTCAACTACCCTAAAAGATCAGACCAGTAATAAAATTATTTTACTTCTTCGTTGTTCTTCTGAGTGATGGCCCATTTCGCATGCGCCTCTAACCCTGCTGGATTGTCTTCAAAATCATGCGGCAGGTTCGAGCTCATGGTTTGCGACAAAGGAACAGTTTGTGGTATAAAATCTTCCTCGGCGCCAGGCTTGCTATAATCATATGGCCAACGGTATACGGTTGGTATTTCGCCATGCCAGTTTCCGTGGAAATGTTCGATAGGCGCTGTCCATTCCAAAGTATTTGCTTCCCATGGGTTTTGTACCGTTTTCTTGCCCCAGAACATTGAATAAACAAAGTTGATAAGGAAAGCAACCTGTGCACATGCCGACATGATAGCCGCCCAGGTAATAAATGTATTTACAGATAACCAGCGTTTCATCGATTCAAACTCGGTGAAGGCATAGTAACGGCGCGGTACGCCATCAAGCCCCATAAAGTGCATCGGGAAAAACACGAGGTAAGCGCCGATAAATGTGATCCAAAAGTGCAGGTAACCCAGCTTCTCGTTCATCATACGGCCGTACATTTTTGGGAACCAGTGGTAAACACCGGCAAGCATACCAAATATGGCAGCCGAACCCATTACCAGGTGGAAGTGGGCAACCACAAAGTACGTATCGTGCAGGTTGATATCCAGCGCAGCATTACCCAGGAATATACCTGTTAAACCACCCGAGATAAAGAATGACACCATACCAATGGCAAACAACATAGCGGTTGTAAAGCGGATATTGCCTCGCCACAAGGTAGCCAGCCAGTTAAACGTTTTTACCGCTGACGGTACTGCAATAATTAATGTAGTGATCATGAACACCCCGCCCAGGAACGGGTTCATACCCGTTACAAACATGTGGTGGCCCCATACTATAAACGATAGTACGGTAATACCTATAAGCGAGTAAACCATTGCGTGGTAACCAAAGATAGGTTTACGCGAGTTTACCGACATTACCTCGGAAGAGATACCCATTGCCGGCATAATTACAATGTACACCTCGGGGTGGCCCAGGAACCAGAACAAGTGCTGGAACAATATCGGGCTACCGCCTTCAAACGGCTGCACGTTGCTGCCGCCTAACACAATTTCCGACAGGTAGAAACTCGTACCGAAGCTACGGTCGAATATTAATAGCACAACACCCGCAACCAGTACCGGGAACGCCAGGATACCTAAGATTGCTGTAAGGAAAAACGCCCAGATAGTTAAAGGCATTTTCCAAAGGTCCATGCCTTTGGTACGCATATTTAATACGGTACTTACATAGTTAATGGCACCCATTAACGATGATGCAATGAAAAGCACCATACTAATGAGCCACAAAGTCATACCCATACCAGAGCCAGGCATAGCCTTAGGCAAGGCAGATAATGGCGGATAGATTGTCCAGCCGCCGCTTGCAGGGCCTTTTTGTACCAGGAA
>CBFGNE010000010.1:0-15346 GCA_965649995.1 uncultured Mucilaginibacter sp. | reverse complement strand
TCTTCATCAAGGTTAAAGCCCAAGCCCTGGAAATGCTCGTACCAGTTGGGGTATTTGATGATCACCTTAACTTTCGGGTTTATCTTTTTCGCCGGGTTAACCACCAGTTCTTTGCCGGCATCTGTCATCAGTTTCAACCGGTATTCAGTCCAGCTTTTGGTTCCTTTATCTTTTATGCTTTGATCCGATTTGCAATCCGTGAAAAAGAAATCGTCGAGGATAAACTCATCAAAGTTTTTAGCCGTAAATTCTGCAATCTCGCGCACTTTTTTACGCTGTTCCGGGTCGCTGTAACAGTAAGTCTCAAAATTATTTGGTTCGCTTATGGTGTAGGTGATGCCACCTGCAATGACTATGCCGCGGTCTTTAAAAAACTTTTTGGCAATATCCAGGGTCTTTTGGTCAACAATACGCGTGTCGCGGTGCGTTTCCAGGTAAACCTTATCTACCTTAAGCTGCCTGGAAAGTTCATCCCAAATTGGTTTAAGATAATTGGTGGTATCGTTCATTTTGGCCACTTCGTAGGCACGGCAATAAACAGCAACGCGGAAGTTCTTATACTTTTGGCATAAGGCAGGGGCCGACATAAAGCCAAGCACAACCAGTAAAAACAAAGGTTTTAGTTTCGACATCGTATTTAGGTTAAGGGTGGTTAGCCCGGGTAGTGTACGGTTTACAATAATCAAAAATATAAATAAAAACCAGAACTGCAACCGATTGCATTGCAGGTACTAATACGATGTGGGGGAGGCTTAATTTATTGTTATCAGTTCCTGAAATTCTGCGTGATCATCAAACCATATATCCCGCCATCTAAAATGCCTATACCAAGGCGCCCATAAGCGGGGTTAAGGATATTTGCCCGGTGCCCGGGCGAGTTCATGAGCCCGGTATGCGCCACACTGAGCGTTTGCGCAAGCGCCAGGTTTTCTCCCGCAGTTAAAAACACTACATGCGCTTTTCTCATCCGCGCAAACGGGTCGGCACCTTCGGGCGTATAGTGCGAAAAATAGCTTCTTGCAAACATATCTACCGAGTGCTTGCGCGCTACAGCGGCCATTTCCGGGTCGGCTTTTAACGGGTTCAAGCCGCGTTGTTTGCGTTCGTTGTTTACCAGTACCAGCATTTCGGCTTCCAGGTCGGGCCGGGTGGTGGCATCGGTTACTTTAAAAGGCAATTTCACTGCCTTTTCTTCGCCTACTGCCGCATGCTTTTTGGACACAGCGCGGTTTAATGCCTCGCTAAAAACAGGGGATAGGGAATTATCCAGCCAACTTACCTGCTCTACCAGTTTGCCTGCCAGCTTACTATCCCTGGTTTCTTTAAAAAGGCTGTTGGTAAAAGGTATCAGTAACAGGATGCCTGATAGCATTGCCGCCCAAATAAAACCATTGGCCAGCCCGGGTATAACTCCGAGCGCTCTGTTGAGCCGATGGTAGTGGGCATCTTTTGGCAACCTATCCAGCAATAGGTTTATAAGGCCATCTAAAATAAGTTTGCCTACGGTAACGCCAATCATAAAACACAGTGGTGGCAGCCAAAAGCCTGCCGCAGGCATTAACGCATGCAGGAACGACGCCAACGGGCGGTATGCTACAAAACCAATAGCCAGGCTACCCATCCAGGATAGTAATGCCAGCGATGATAATATAAAGCCCTGTTTAATACTCGTATAAACGCAAAACAGTATGATCAACAGAAGCAGCAGGTCGATGTAGTTCATGGAGGTTACGTAGCGAGCTTTTTCCCTAAATTAAAACCTTTAAATTAAGGTCAAAATAATCATTTAAAATCTTGTTATTGCTCTTCCTCCAGTGATTTTTTTGATGCTGCCAACATATCCACTTCTTCTACTGGCAATTCGGGGAATTTTAAATTCAATCCTTCAAGCGTTTGCAATAGGATGGTTGATACGGCAATCCGCGTAAACCATTTTTTATCGGCAGGTACAATATACCAGGGGCTATCTTCGGTGCTTGTTTCCGCTATAGCAGTTTCGTAGGCGTCTATGTAATCTTTCCACCTGGCACGTTCCTTCAAATCGCCCGATGCAAATTTCCAATTCTTTTCCGGATCGGCAATGCGGGCCAGGAAACGCTCTTTCTGCTCGTCTTTAGACAAATTCAGGAAGATCTTAATAATAACCGTGCCTTCCTGGTGCAAGTGCTTTTCGAAATTGCGGATGCTTTCGTAACGGTTATCCCAAAACTTTTTGCCAACGTCTTTCACATCTTTTATGCCGGGCAGGTTTTCCTTTAGTATAAACTCCGGATGCACCTTTGTAACCAATACATTCTCGTAGTGCGAACGGTTGTGGATGCCGATGCGCCCGCGCTCGGGTAGTGCCTTGTAATGCCGCCATAAAAAATCGTGCTCGTAGTCCTCGGATGTTGGCTGCTTAAAACTAAACACCTGGCACCCTTGCGGGTTTAAACCCGACATAGTATTCGCTATTGCACTATCCTTGCCCGCAGCATCCATCGCCTGGAAAATTACCAGTACCGAATAGGTGTTGGCCGCATATAACCGCGACTGCTGTTTAGCCGTTTTGGCAATTAGCTCGCTCAAAATTTCCTCCGCATCGTCTTTTTTGTAGCCGGCCGTATAGTTGGTATCGTGCTTACTGAGCGAGAAGGATTTGGGGTTGGTTACCCGGAATTGTTTTAGTATATCTTTCATATTGCATTATATTAATGAAGATATGAGAATAATGTTTTGGTGATATCGGCTGCGAAACGCAACTATCTTCATTACGTCATTATTAGGTACGAAGCAATCTCCAGGTGAGCGGTTCCACTTTAAAAATCGATTTTTGTGTGTAGAGATTATTGATGTTTTTTCTTAATGTATCAACGAGCTCTCTTTGGTCGGTTGGCTTCGTACCTTACAGCAATGACGCTGTGAGTAAATCGCCCCACAAAAAAAGCCCCGATAGCAATACTACCGGGGCCTAAATATCATTCGGAATTTCCGACTTAACTTATTTCTTCTTCGCCTGCACTTGTTGTTGCTGGCGCATCATTTCTTCGAGTTTGGCACCGAAACCTGATTTTTTCTTTTTAGGGTCTTCGGGTTTCTTTTTGTTCTCCTGTATCTGGGCGTGTATCTTCTTATCATCTACCATGAATTTTATCAGGTATTGTTGTAAGAAGGTAAGCATGTTGGCCAGGAAGTAGTAGTAATTCAAGCCTGATGGGTAGCTGTTTAGGGTGATGAGGAAAATCAGTGGCGTAATGTAACCAATGTATTTCATCTGCCCGGTAGCGCCCGAGATCTGGTTGTTGAAATAGGTGTATATCAGCGTTGATATGGTCATCAGTAAACACATCAAACTAATGTGGCTTACACCAAATATTGGCGCGAATGTAATAACCGAATCGTAGGTTGAAAGATCGTGCATCCACAAAAAGCTTTGGCCACGCAGCTCGAACAAGCTTGGGAAAAAGCGGAAGAACGCAATTACGATAGGCATTTGTATCAGCAGCGGCAAACAGCCCCCTAAGGGGTTTACACCCGCTTTTTTATAAAGCTTTAAGTATTCCTGTTGTAACAGGGTAGGGTTATCTTCGCCAACCTTTGCCTTTATCTCGTCCATCTCCGGCTTCAGCACCCGCATTTTAGCCATACTTAAGTACGACTTATAGGTAAGCGGCGACAAAACCAGTTTAAGGATAAGCGTAAGCGCCAAAATAATGATACCGTAGTTCCAGTTAAATTTGTTCAGGAAGTTAAATATTGGCAGCGTAGCAAACTGGTTGATGTACTTTAACGGGCCCCAGCCCAGGTTAACCAGTTTTTGCAGGTCGTAACCCTGGTCTTTTAAGGTAGAGTAACGGTTTGGGCCGAAATAGAATATTAATGGCGCATCGCCTAAAGCATTGCGGCCAAGGGAAAGATCGGCTTTCATTTGCTTTACGTTGGTAGTATCGGCAATATCGTGGCTTACGGTTAAGTTAGATTTGCTGATGCCGCCTGTAGCAATAAGCGCATTAGAGAAAAAGTGCTGTTTAAACGCCACCCATTGCATTTTTTTATCGGTAATGGATTTTGTATCGTCTTTTGCTTCGGCTAAATAATCAACTTCGTTCTCGGTATTTTTAAAGTAAACGGTGGTATACTGGCGTTCCTGTGCAATATCTTTTTCCTGTTTTAACAGGCTGGCTGCCCAGCTTACATTAAGCGTGCCACTGTTGGCGATAACCTGATCTAACCCTACAGGCTTAATGGTTAAGCCCAATTTGTAACCCGTACCTTTTAAGCTGTATATGTAATCGATATACTGGGTAGGGCTATAGCTTAAACGCATGGTTAGCGATGCAGAATCTTTACCGGCAACCTTCAATCCGGTTGCGCTTGGGATAAAGTAAAGCCCGCTGGTATTAATAGGTTTGCCTTGTGCGCTAAAGTTTAGCCCAAAGGTGTTGCTATCGCCGCTGAATAATACAAGCGGTTTTTTATAAGCTGTTTTAAACTTTTTCAACTCAGCCGAATAAATGCGGCCGCCTTTTGTAGAAAGTTTAAGGGCAAGTTCGTCGTTCTCTACGGTAATAAATTCTTCTTTACCAAGGGTTGCTGCGCCAAAAGCGGTTTTTAATACGGCAGAATCTACCACCGTAGATTTTTTTACAGTATCAAATTTTGCAGTGGTTGGGGCGGGTTTTGCGCCTGCTCTTTTTAGCGAATCCTGGTGGGCAAGTTCCTTCTCTTTTTTTATGGCATCAGCACTGGGCTGCATAAAATATATAGAGGCACCCATGATGATCATGATCAGGAATAATCCTGTAAACGTATTTCTATCCATTATCTAATATATCGTATGATTAATACCCGCTGGTTTTGTTACAACCGGATGTTAACCTACTTCAGTTTTAAGCATTTATTTCTTGCGGGCGTAGGCCAGCGAAGCGGCGACAAAGTTAATAAAAAGTGGGTGCGGATTAGCAACTGTTGATTTTAATTCGGGGTGGAATTGTGCGCCCACAAAAAATGGGTGGTTTTTAAGCTCAACTACCTCTACCAGGCCGTTTTCGGGGTTTATGCCAGATGGTATTAAACCGGCGCTTTCGTACTTTTTAAGGTAGTCGTTATTAAACTCGTAACGATGGCGGTGGCGCTCGGTGATGGAGTTTTTACCGTAAATGGCCGCTGCATTGCTGCCTTTCTTAAGGTCGCACGGGTAGGACCCTAAACGCATGGTGCCGCCTTTATTGGTAACGTTTTTCTGGTCTTCCATCATGGCGATAACCGGGTGCGGGGTATCCTGGTTCATCTCGGTGCTGCTGGCGCTGGCAAGCCCAAGTACATTGCGGCCAAACTCCACCACGGCACATTGCATGCCCAAACAGATACCAAAGAATGGGATGTTGTTTTGACGCACATAGCGTATCGCTTCAATTTTGCCTTCAAAGCCACGTTCGCCAAAGCCTGGGGCAACCAAAACGCCGTGTAATCCTCTTAGCTTATCTACCGCATTTTCAACGGTAAGTTGTTCCGAAGGGATGTATTGTACTTTTACCTTGCATTCGTTGCGGGCACCCGCGTGGATGAACGATTCGATAATGGATTTATAGGCGTCAGGCAGTTCTACATATTTACCTACCAGGCCAATGCATACCTCCGATGTTGGGTTCTTTAAACGGCCTAAAAACTCCTTCCAGCTATCCAGGTTGGGTTCGTTTTTATGCGAGAGTTTTAGCTTGGTTAATACCGTTTTGTCAAGCTGTTCTTTCAGCATCAGCAAGGGCACATCATAAATGGTTGATGCATCCATCGATTCGATAACCGCATTTACGTTTACGTTGCAAAACAAGGCTATCTTTTTACGGATATCGGCGTTAATATGGTGTTCGGTACGGCAAACCAGTATATCCGGCTGTATACCATACTCTAAAAGCATTTTTACCGAGTGCTGGGTAGGCTTGGTTTTTAGCTCGCCTGCTGCAGCTAAATAAGGTATTAAAGTAAGGTGTATCACCAGCGCATTGCCGCTGCCGGCTTCCCATTTAAACTGGCGTACGGCCTCCACAAAGGGTAACGATTCTATATCGCCAACAGTGCCGCCAATTTCGGTTATCACAATGTCGTAATCGCCGGTTTCGCCCAGTATGCGCATGTTGCGTTTTATCTCGTCGGTAATGTGGGGTACTACCTGCACGGTTTTACCAAGGAAAGCGCCTTCGCGTTCGCGGTTTATCACATTTTGGTAAATGCGGCCGGTGGTAATGTTATTGGCTTTTGATGTTGGGGTGTTTAAAAAGCGCTCGTAGTGGCCCAGGTCGAGGTCGGTTTCTGCACCGTCTTCGGTAACGTAACATTCGCCATGCTCGTAAGGGTTAAGGGTTCCCGGGTCGATATTAATATACGGGTCGAATTTTTGGATGGTAACACGGTAGCCGCGGGCCTGGAGGAGTTTAGCTAATGAGGCGGAAATAATGCCCTTGCCTAAAGACGAGGTAACGCCACCCGTAACAAAAATGTATTTAGTCATGAGATTTTTTTGAAATCCCGGCAGCGGAATATGGCCGTTGCCGAATGTTTGTGTACGGGGTACAAAAGTAGGAAAATTTACGGCTTGTTTGGTATCAAAAATACAATTGTGGAAAAGGGGGGATATGTTGGAATGTTGGAAAGTTGAAAGGTTGTAATGTTAAAAGGGTTGGGATGCTATGAAGAAAAGAAAAGTTAAGAGAGTTGGCGTGCCGCACATATTCAAAAAAATCTTTTATCCGGACGTGTTTGTGGGGAAGCATCGGCAAAGGGTTGATACGCCACACCGGTAAAATGTTGATTTATAGCGCCACCATCGGGCGCAAAATTTTATTTTAAATAAGTGTAACAAATCTATTTGTAGTGGTGTCCTACATCTATAGTACTATGCATAACATGGTATTATGTAAAATACTTAATTAAAAAACAATTGTTCCGGACTGCAATTTTTTCTTTAAACATTTAACTAAACAAAATCATGAAACTGAAATTTTTACTTGTGATAATCTTTTTAATCGGCATTATACCGGCCTTCGGGCAAACAGCGCCGGCGTTGTTTGCAGTAAGGGGTACTACAACCGACTCGGTGCTGAAGAAACCAATAGGCTATGTAACCGTTAACCTGCGTAATGCAGCCAGGCAACTGGTGCGCACAGCGGCAACAAAAACGGACGGGACATTCAACTTTGAGAAGTTGCCTTCCGGGAAATACCTCATCTCAATAGTAAGCGTTGGCTATAATTCAAAAACTGTACCTGTTGACCTTACAGATAACACAAAACCTTCGGTAAACCTGGGTAGTATCGCTATCAGCGGGCAAACTACTCAGCTTAAAACAGTTGCCATTACCATGGATAAGCCTATTGTAAGGCAGGAAGTTGACAAGCTTGTTTACGACCTTAAAGCAGACCCCGAGAGTAAGAGCAACAGCGTATTGGAGATGATGAGGAAAGTTCCGCTATTATCTGTAGATGGAGAAGACAATCTCCTATTGAGGGGGCAAGCCGGTTACAAAATACTGATAAACGGGAAACCTTCCAGTATGATGGAGCGCGACCCTAAGAGTATCCTGAAAAGCATGCCGGCCTCAACTATCCAGAGCATCGAGGTTATTACCAACCCATCGTCGAAATATGATGCGGAAGGAATCGGTGGCATTATCAATATAGTAACCAATAAAAAAGTGGGTAACGGGTATAATGGTACAATAAATGTAAGCCACGTATTTCCTGTAGGTGGCCCCAGGGCCGGCGGATCATTCACATCCAAACAGGGCAAGTTGGAGGTATCGGGATTTTTTGGTGCCAATATTGCAAATTCGCCGGAGGTAAGAAATTCCATCATGAGGCTAACCACCGGCAGCAACCCGACTAACCTGAGCCAAAATAACTCGCTTGAATTTGATGGCAAAAACGGATATATAGAAACCGGGCTCAGCTATGAGATTGATAGCCTTAACCTCATCTCGGGCCAGTTTAACCTTAACGGCAATAACCAGGATGGTATAAACACGCAGAATTCTGTCCTCAACGGCGCGGGCGGCGTTATACAGCAGTACGACCTGTTTAATAATAACGACGCTAATGGCAGGGGGATAAACGTATCTTTAAATTACCAGTTGGGTTTTAAAAGCAGCAAGCAGAGGCTCCTTACTTTCTCGTACCAGTATTATACCTTCAACAACAGGCAAAATGCCGATTTGATGGCATCAAACCGCATCAACTATGCCACGCCCGATTATCGCCAACACAACGAAGGGCAGTCTTCGGAACAGACTTTCCAGGTAGATTATGTACATCCTGTAAAGAAATTGAACATAGAAGCCGGTGTCAAAGCAATTATTAGGGATAACAACAGCGATTTTCAATACCAGTCGTATAACTCAGCTACCGGTAATTTCGAAACCGATGCGGCGCGGAGCAATAAATTCGATAATAATCAAAACGTTTTTGGGGCATATAACAGCTATACGTACACTTTAAAAAGCTGGGCTTTTAAGGCCGGGGCGAGAATTGAAGAGACTTTTATTGATGCCGATTTTATTTCAACAGCATCGCAGCTAAGTAAAAACTTTTTTAACATAGTCCCTTCTGTGAGCATCAATAAGAAATTTAAAAACATGAGCACCGTCAACTTTGGGTTCACGCAACGGATACAGCGGCCGGGCATTTACCAGCTCAACCCCTTTGTCGACCGGTCGAACCCAAATTTCGAATCATCGGGTAACCCAAACCTTAGGCCCGCGGTATCAAATAACGTGCAGTTAGGGTATAGCAGGACCAAGAAGGCCTCTCTCAACCTCATGCTTGGCTATAATTACTTTAACGACCTTATTATGCCTGTTGTAGTATTTAACCCGGCAACCAATATCACGCGCAGCAGTTTTGATAATACAGGCAAGGCCCGGCTGTTTACCTTAAACACCAACATTAATTACCCCATCACAAAAAAATGGAGCTCATCTTTCAACGGAAGAATAGCCCATGGGCGGGTGCAGGGCACAGTGAACGGCGTGCTGGTAAAAAACCAGGGATTTATGTATGGCGCATCGTTAAACAGCGGTTATAATTTTGAAAAGGGCTGGCGGGTTAGCGCTAATGTATTTGTTACCGGCCCCAACCTGTCTATACAGGGCACTTCAAACCCATATGCAAGTTCATCATTCAGCGTTAATAAAGATATTGTGAAGGATAAGCTATCGTTCTCTGCAACAGTAAATAACCCGTTCTCGAAATACAGAAATAACATCAGGGATTCATTCGGGCCGGATTTTACGCAGACAAATACCAACATAGCTTACTTCAGGGGATTTACAACCAGCCTCAACTACCGTTTTGGTAAACTAAAAGAGGCTATGAAGAAAAACAAAAGGGGCATTAGTAATGATGATGTGCAGGGCGCTTCATCAGGGAATTGAGCGCTTATAAAGAATTGCCTTTGGCATGCTGGTTCCGCCGGGCCTTTCTCGAGAGGCCCGGCGGAATCTGTATTTACCGTTTCAATATTTTACATCCAGCGCGTGGTCGGCAGGGACGTCTTTGCCGCTCCAAATCTTTACGGCGGTCCAGGGTTGGGGCGGGGCAGCCCAAAATTCGTCAGTTTCTGGCAGCCCGAGGGGCAGGAATATGTCGCTGCAGATATATAAACTGCCGGTAGTAATGTAAAAATCGGCAAGCCCGGGCTGGTCGCCGTAAAGGCCTATAACCAGCCAGCCATCTTTTGTAAAGGTGCCCGGCGCAGCTAATGTTTTTTTGATAACCGCTGTTAAGGCCTCGCGAACCTGGGCCGGCTGCAGGCTTGCAGGCAATTGTTTTTGGTACGCCATATTAGCCAAATGATGGAATACGCCCCCACGGTAAGTAATAGAACGGCCCGTGGCGGGATAACTGCCATCGGTATTAATCAAACGTTCTAATATTTGGGCATAACGTTGCGCTATAAGTTTTGCTTTTGCATTTTCTGCAGGATATTTATGATGCTTTTGCGCCATAATATCCAGTATGGCAGTAAGGTGAGGTTGTATAACGATGCTGTTGTAGTAGTCGGCATGGAATTCCATCCCATCAGAGTATTGCCCGTCGCCTACATACCAGTGCTGCGTAAATTCGCGCACGGCGTATTCTATTCTCACCGCATCATAATCGAGGTTGTATTTGGCAAAAAAAGCCTCAATAACCCCCGAAAATAATATCCAGTTGCTGTAAACGGGTACCGTGCTGCGTGTCGACCTCAGCGCGGTAACCAATTGCGCTTTTGCATTTTCATCCAAATGTTCCCACAGCCATGGCGACCGGATGAGCGCGAGCGCTACAAACGAAGCGTCGACCAGCGGTTGGCCGCCGGCCCATTGCAGGTAGTCTTTAGCTTGCGGGTTTACGGCATTACTTAGGCCGGTAAGCGCCCAGTCCCTGTATTGCTTGCGTAACCTCACTTCGGCATCGTTACCTGCTTCTGATTGCAGCCATGGGGCAATGCCGCATAAAGTGCGGCCAAAGGCCTCGAGGTAGGCGCTTGCGGTGCGCCCTTCTTTGTTATCAGTGTTTGCTGCCAACTGCACCTTCATATTTAGCTTTAATTTATCCGCGGCAATGTTTTCCATAACCGGGCGGGCTATTTTATCAAGATAGTTAAGCCAAAGCTGGCGCATGTTTGGTGATTGGCCGTTTTGCGCATAGCCGCAGCACCAAAACACCATAAAGCCGAATAGCACTACCAGTTTTTTACAGGATATCATATCGATGGTAAATAATATGGATTAAATATAATGGTATGAATTTAAACGCAGCAATGCAAAATAACTACAAGTAGTGCATGCGTTTTAACCATAAAGCGGTAATGCTGTAACCGGTAGCCATTTAAAAGCGTTCCGGAAAATTTACTGCGCTATCCACCCGGTTTCCCCATCATTTTTCACCAGTAAGTAATTATTATAAGTAGCCAAAAGGCTTACTTTTTCGCCAGCGTTTAGTAATTTTTTGCGTGGCGCGTGGGCGCTATCCGGTGCATCATAAAGCGGCTGATTTGTTTTAAGCGTAATGTTGCGGATGTTATCTGCTTCCGTTACGTTCCTGCTGCTGATAAAACCTTGCTGGCCATCGGGCAGGCTTACCTTGTACCAGTTGTCTGTTGCGGCGCTTACACTCAGGGCGGTATTTGCCGGCAGCGTTTGCACGGCCAGGGCTTGGTCTGACGGCAGGTTGTACATTTTGCTGCTTTTGCCGGTGCTGCGCAGGGTAGCGTTCAGGCTTTTTAGCGGGGCGGTTATGGGTACCGGCTGCTTTACGTCCCTATCCACAAAAGCAAGCGGATCGATAGCGCCGCTATTGGTATAGATGCCAAAATGGAGGTGCGGGGGTGTGGTGCGTGCATTGCCGGTGTTGCCTACCAGGCCTACTGTATCGCCGAGCAGCACGTTTTGTCCGGCTTGTACTAGCTGCGCATCCAGGTGGGCGTAGTAGAGGGTGTAGTCGGCACCATTGGGCCGCAGGAATACCACGTTGCCGCCGAGGTTGTTTACCGTTACACTAGTTACGGTACCATTGGCGGCAGCAATGGCAGGTGTGCGTTTCGGCGCGAAAATGTCCACGCCCTCGTGTTTGCGGCCACCTTCGTCGCGCCCGTCGCCCCAAAAGCTGCCAATATGAGGCTTGCCGGATGCAGCTACAGGGAAACCGAGTGTTGGCCCGGCCGTGATGGTGAGCGTGTATTCGCCGCTGCGTAAAAGCTCGGGCTGCAGGCGCAAGATGTATTTGCCGGCCTGCTTTACTTCAAACTCCAGTGCAGCACCCAGCGTATCTGCCGACGCGACCAGCTTTGCAGGCTGCGGCAATTGCTCCTGGAAAAGATCGAGATAGATATTGAAGTTGGTAACCGGCTTTTTAGTGATGCTGATGCGAAGTTTTTGCCCGCGTTTGGCATCGAAGCGCAGGGCGGTACCGCCGGGTTTTTCATCGGGGAAATAGCCGGTTTCTTTATACGGAATGTTGATGTTGAGCGGGTTGTTCAGCGAGGCGTCCGCCTGCCGCAGCCAAGCTGTGCCCATAGCTGTGTTGCCAAGCCCGGCATCGCGCAGTTTTTGTGCATAAGCATCGTGTGGAGATAGCTTTTTAAACAGCGCCAGTGGCCCGCGTTTGCTGCAGGATGTCGCCACTATTATTAGCAGTACGGCGGAAAATATCTTATATGTTGATCTTAGCATATCGGTCTCTTTATCAATAAAGAAACCTGTGTGGCGGGGGAAAGGTTTTTATTATTTGCCCGCCATATCGATGTTGTAGCGGTGTACAAAGTCGCGTAAAACTTTAAAGCTAAAGCTATCTGTTTTTTTGAATTCTTCCAGCAAGGCAGGGTCATCGGCAATCATTTCCATAAAGATGTTTTTGCGCTTGCTCTGGCTGCCGTTATTAAATATAGAATTTGATTTTAGCTGAACGATTGGCGCTCCATTTTTACTGATATACCAATAACGGGTTTGATGAAACGTTCCAGCACTGCCGTACATACCCCCTACACTGTAATAGGTGTTTTCATCTTCATACAGATCGAGCTTCCCATGTTCGCGCCTTGGTAGATAGGTAGAATCCGGCTGATCCGGCTTTGTTACTGCAATGTAGTTTGTAGAGTCCTGGGCTTTATAAACCTCTAAAATCTTATCAGGAGTTATTTTGATGAACTTTTTATCGGTAGAGGTTAATGGCAGATACTTCCGGGTGCCCTTTAATTCGCATCTAATAGTATCGTGCGTTGTGGTTACCACGTAATTGGATGCCGGCTTGGTTTGCGCCGACAGGTATGTACTGCAAGCGCATAAAGCGAAAATCAAGATCAGTTTTATCTTCATGATATTATTTTTGTGTCCTGCAGGTGCTTTGACAACAATAGGGGCTTAGGTAAAAATTTCTATTCCCCCTTCAGGGGGTTAGGGGGTTAAAACAACCCGTTTATCTCCCGCTCTATCTTCTCCACAATAGTGGCCATATCTTCGGTTTTGTTGGCAAAATCCAGGTTATCCTTATCAAGCACCAGCAGTTTGCCCAGCTTGTAGTTTTTTATCCATTTATCATACTTCTCGTTTAGTTTTGAGAGGTAATCAATCCGGATGCCTATCTCGTATTCGCGGCCGCGGCGCTGTATGTTGTTTACCAGGGTAGGTACCGATGCTTTAAGGTACACCAGCAAGTCGGGCGGTTTAATAAACTCGGTGATGTTATCAAACATACTTTCGTAGTTCTCGTAATCGCGGGTGGTCATCAAGCCCATATCGTGCAGGTTCTCGGCAAATATGTACGCATCTTCGTAAATAGTGCGATCCTGGATGATGTCGCGGCCGCTGCTTTGTATTTCGCGGATCTGGCGGTAACGGCTGTTGAGGAAATAGATCTGCAGGTTAAAGCTCCAGCGTTTCATTTCGCTGTAAAAATCTTCCAGGTAGGGGTTATTATCAACCGCCTCGTAAAGCGGTTCCCAACCATAATTTTTCGCCAGCATTTCAGTCAGGGTAGTTTTACCCGCGCCAATATTTCCTACAATAGCTATGTGCATGTTATAAAGATATAATTCAAATGTTGTAAGTGCAAATCAGCCCCACCTAAATCCTCCCCGGTAGGGAGGACTTCGCCGTTTTTTTTAAGTCTCCCGTGCCGGGGGAGATTATTCACGTCATAATTGTTTTTATATGTGTTCATGAGGGCTGTGCCGTTTAGAGGGGGCTTTAAAACTTCCTGAAACCGATAATTTCCCTTACTTCCCTGATGGTTTTTGCGGCGCTTTCGCGGGCCTTGGCGGCACCGTAAATGGCAACCTGGCGCAGGTAAGGGGCATCATTGGCTATATCGTTTATTTTTTCGCGGATGGGCCGGGTGGCAATGATCATATCCTCGGCAAGCTGTTTCTTCAAATCGCCGTAACGGATATTCATGCTGTTGTACAGGCCATCAAAATGCGTGTACGTATCGGGTGCAGATACTACTTTCATCAGGTCGAACAGGTTTTGTATTTCCTGCGGTTTCTCCTGGTTCTCAGCCGTTGGCCCTGCATCGGTAACGGCGCGCATTACCTTTTTGCGGATAGCTTCGGGCGTATCCGACAGGAAAATTGCATTGCCTTCGCTTTCGCTTTTGCCCATTTTGCCTTTACCGTCAAGCCCCGGTATCTTCACCAAACTCTCGCCAAAGCTAAATGCATAAGGCTCGGGGAAGTATTCGTTATTATACAGGCGGTTAAAGCGGTTGCCAAAGGTGCGGCTCATCTCCAGGTGTTGCTCCTGGTCTTTACCTACAGGTACTTTGGTAGCTTTATGTATCAATATATCGGCAGCCATTAAAACCGGGTAGGTAAGCAGGCCGGCGTTTACGTTATCGGGGTTGGCGCGTACTTTATCTTTAAAGGAGGTGCTGCGTTCCAGCTCGCCGGTGTAGGCGTTCATGTTGAGGTACAGGTACAGTTCAGATACTTCGGGCACGTCGCTTTGTACGTAGATGGTTGATTTTTCAGGGTCGATACCCGAGGCCAGGTACTCTACCAAAACCTGCTTTACATTACTGTGCAGGTTGGCAGGGGTGGGGTGCGTGGTAAGCGAATGCAGGTCGGCAATAAAAAAATAGCAGTTATATTCGTTCTGCATTTTAACGAAGTTTTGCACAGCCCCATAGTAATTACCCAGGTGCAGGTTCCCGGTAGATCGTATACCACTAACAACAGTTTCCATATAGGGGGCGAAAGTAAGTATTTTTTATATTTTTGAGGCTGATGAAAATGATATTGAAGAAAGTGCACGTGTACCTCTACATATTTAGTGTAGGCTTATCATACGTAATATTATACCCCTTCTTCTATTATTTTTCGCGCAAGCCATCGCGTTATAAATATATGAACGCCCTGCGGCGCGTTTGGGGCATAGTAAGCTCGTTTTGCGTGGGCATTTTGTATAGCTTTGAGGTAGAGCAACCTATCGACTGGAGTAAAACCTACATCATTTGCCCCAACCATACCAGCAACCTGGATATTACGGCCATGAGCATTTTTGTGAAAACAAATGATTGCTGCTTTATGGGCAAGCAGGAACTGGCCGATTTTTTTGTGACGAGCCTTTTCTTCCGAACGGTTGACGTCCCGGTTGACCGGCAAAGCAAAATTGCATCCTTCCGGGCCTTTAAAAAAGTAATGGAACGTTTAGAAAGCGGCGTTACCACCATCATCTTCCCCGAAGCTACCATCCCCGATACTTACCCCCCACAACTAAAAGATTTTAAAAACGGCCCCTTCCGTATGGCCATCGAACTAAAATTGCCTATCATCCCGGTATCATCACTAACCACCTGGAAAATTTTATGGGACGATGGGCTTAAATATGGCTCGAGGC
>CBFGNE010000009.1:0-15466 GCA_965649995.1 uncultured Mucilaginibacter sp. | reverse complement strand
ATCGATGGCTGGGAAATAAAGATGGGCGACAAATGCGAACTGGGTTCACAACTGCGGGCGCATGTAGTATGGTTTGGCGAAGCTGTGCCGATGATAGAAACCGCCGCACAGCTATGCGCAGAGGCAGAAATCTTTATCCTGGTAGGTACATCCCTTGCTGTATACCCGGCGGCGGGGCTAATAAACTACGTTCCGCGCGGTGTAACGCGTTATATCATCGATCCTAATATTCCGGTATCATCCGGCAGCCGGGTGGTAGAAATGCCCTTTAAAGCAACGGTAGGCGTGCCGATGCTGGTAGAGGAACTGATGGGTTAAGTCGTTTTAATGTCGAATATCGAACGCCCAACACCGAATAATGAAGTAAAAAACATTCATTGTACATCATGAACCATTGACTACTAACCGCTCACTAACTTACTCAACCAAATGACGAAATGCATCTTCAACTGGAGCGGCGGTAAAGACAGTGCCCTGGCGCTTTACTACTGCATGCAAAACCCCGAACTGGATATCCGATACCTGGTAACTACCATAAATGATGAGGTGGACAGGATCTCCATGCACGGCGTGCGGACCGAATTATTAGAGCAGCAAGCAGCGCAGATTGGCATACCACTATACCAGATACGCCTGCCCGAAATGCCATCTATGGAGGCTTACGATAATATCATGCGCGTGCATTTAGAGCACCTAAAAAGCGAGGGCATAACCCACTCCATCTTCGGCGATATATTTTTGGAGGATCTGAAAAACTACCGCGATGCCCGCCTTGCGGAGGTTGGGTTATGCGGCATTTACCCGCTATGGAAACGCGATACAAAGGAACTGATAAACGAGTTTT
Source organism: uncultured Mucilaginibacter sp. (assembly GCA_965649995.1). Taxonomy (GTDB): domain Bacteria; phylum Bacteroidota; class Bacteroidia; order Sphingobacteriales; family Sphingobacteriaceae; genus Mucilaginibacter. The sequence goes on along the minus strand of CBFGNE010000009.1, from coordinate 14,622 downwards.
TAGGCCTCGGTTTCGGCACCGTTATCGCCTGCGTGCAGGAGCGGCTGGAAGAATTTGTGGGCCGGGAAATAGGGGGAGAGGTGATTGCTTCCTTGCCTGCTGATGTAGATGTTTGCGGCGAGAACGGCGAGTTCCACACCTTTACCTTCAAAGGGCCGATCTTTAAAAACGAGATAAAGTATAAAACAGGAGAGAAGGTTTTTAAGGCTTACAAAGCACCAAAAAATGCTGACGATAATTGTGCGCTAAACGCTGATATCAAACCTTCAGGTTTTTGGTATATCGACCTTATTTCCGCTTAACCTCCCATTTATTTGGCATTTTTGCCTGCCAAATTAAATAAACGATATCTAACTAACTTATATAATTATCAACTACTTATATTGATTATTTAAATAAGGAAGTTATATGCAGGGCTGTCGTAAGCACTAAAGTAGTCTATTTTGCCAAATAAAATTCTGTGTTGGTGATTTTATGAAAATAACTACTTGTATGTTAGTGCTTTACGTTTAGAAGTTATACCTGTAAAATGCCTCTTTATAATCCTTCAGCATTTCGGTAAAACGGGCGGAAACGGTCGCTAAAAACGCCTCGTCCAGTATCTCAAAAACGCTGTTAACGCCGTCGGTCAGGTCCATCTCGGGGATCTTGTAGGTCTGCTCCAGGCTACCCCTCTCTATCTTCACAATAAACTTTTGGTTCATATTCAGGATAGAGATCTTAAACTCGGGGTGCGGCAGTTCTGCTATTATTCTCATGTTGAATTGATGATAGTTGATGAAATTTTAAATGTTGAATATCGAACACCCAATTTCGAATAATGAAGTTTTTAGCCTTCGGTATTCGGCGTCCGAAATTCATCAATCGATATTAATTTCCCTTCTAAAGGGTTTTTCCCATTTATCGTTCCGCTGCTCTCGATAATAGAAAAACGGGCAAAAAGTTCTTCGCTGTACCAGCCTTCGCTACGTGTTTTTTTGATGACCTCGGCATGCAATTTACTGCCGTAGGCAAAGGCTTTCATGTGCTCCATACTCTCCCAAACCGAGAAGGTAGCCTGGCGGTATACCGGTGCTTCGCCCACGCCAATGGATGTTATGTAGCCCGGCGCGTTTGCCATCAATTCTGCCACTTCATCCACATGGCTCCAAAAGTTTTTCAGGCGGCTTATTGTAATCGTGGCACGGGTGAGCACAGCCATTGGGCCAACTTCTGGTTTTGCATCCGGGTTGCCAAAAGGTTCTTTGCCATCCCATTTGCCGTGGCTTACTATCGGCTGGCAAAGCACCGTCCATTGTTCGCGGCCGAGCGTTTTCCACCATTTGCTTACGAAGGATCTGCGGTGGAATTGCTCGTAGTCGTCCTTACTTTCCCAAACGGCCAAAAGCCCCCATTGCTGCCAGTCGGGCTGTAGGTCGAAAGTGCCGTTGCGGCCGCTGCCCAGCAGTTTCCAAAAGGTACAGCCCGCCTGCATTGCCATAGGCAGGCGATGTATCGCCATGGCCAACAGCGCGAAAGGTACAAGTGTTTTACGGTAGCGTATTATGGTTAGGCTGACGATCATCTACCGCGAAATAAAATATTAAATATGATATTCGGCTTATTTAGTTTTACACGTTCATCCTTACTTTTACGCCATGGCAGAAGACTTAAAAATAACCACCTCGGCAGATAAGGCTGAACAATATACCTCTCTCATCCCCCAAATAGAAGCCTTGCTTTTTGGCGAAACGGATTTGGTGGCCAACCTGGCTAATGTTTGCGCTGCGCTAAAAGAACAGTTCAAATGGTTTTGGGTAGGCTTTTATTTGGTGAAGGAAGGTGAGTTAGTGCTTGGCCCTTTCCAGGGGCCGGTGGCTTGTACAAGGATTGCCAAGGGCAAAGGTGTATGTGGCGCAGCATGGGCACAGGCGCAAATATTGGTGGTGCCCGATGTGGAGGAATTCCCGGGGCATATTGCCTGCAGTTCGCTGTCGCGCTCAGAAATTGTATTGCCGCTGTTTAAAGATGGTGAGGTAGCAGGGGTGCTGGATGTGGATAGTTCCGAGCTGGCGGAGTTTGACGATACCGATGCGCAGTACCTTGCAGAGATAGTAAAGCTAATTCAATTTTAATGGCAAAGGTGTTTTTGATTGCCGGGCTTGGTGCCGATACGCGACTGTATAAGAATATTGTATTGCCCGATGGCTATGAGCGCATACCTGCCGATTGGGTTGTACCTGATGCAACCGATACATTAACTACTTATTCGCAAAAGCTTATAAGCCATTATAATATACAAGCCGGAGCGATTGTGATTGGTGATTCGCTGGGCGGTATGATAGCTGTTGAAATTGCCAAGCAGGTAAAGCTGGCTAAAGTGGTTTTGATATCGAGTATCAAGACAGCTGATGAGGCCCCATGGTATTTTAACTTCCTGCGTTATGTGCCGGTTTACAAGCCTATCCCAGGCACGCTGTTTAATAAGCTTGGGTTTTTGGCAGGCCCTATATTTGGCAAGATGCCAGCCGACGAAATGAATTTGTTTAATAGCATGCTGAGCAAATCGTCCCCTGTGTTTTTAAAATGGGCCATGCACGCCGTTTTATACTTCAACAATACCGAACCGATTACCAACCTGTACCATATCATTGGCGATAAAGACAACGTGTTCCCTTTCGAGAAAATAAAAAACCCAACCGCCATTATCAAAGGTGGCACGCATATTATGGTATTCGACAGGGCGGATGAGATAAACAAGCTGCTTGCCGGTATCCTGCAAAAACCATGAAACTACCCGAAGAATATTATTTGAGCACCGATGTTGTGGCCCTAAGCCGCGACCTGATAGGCAAATACCTTTTTACCTGTATAGACGGTGATACTACCGGTGGATATATAGTTGAAACAGAAGCCTATAACGGCATCATTGATAAGGCATCACATTCGTATGGCAATCGCATCACGCCACGCACTAAAACCATGTTTGAGCAGGGCGGTATAGCTTACGTGTACCTGTGCTATGGTATCCACGAGATGTTCAATATTGTAACATCTGTAGCCGGGCAGCCGCATGCTATACTTATCCGCGCCATTGTGCCTACAGATGGGCTGGATATCATTATGCACCGACGAAATATGGACACCATTAAGCCCAATATTACCAAAGGCCCGGGCTCGGTGGCCAAAGCTTTGGGTATATCGCGCAAAATAAACGCCTGTAGCCTTCAAAGCGATACTATATGGTGCGAAGATAGGGGAATGGTATTCGATGCCTCAGAAGTGGCCGCAGGCCCCCGTATTGGTGTGGATTACGCGGGCGACGATGCCTTGTTGCCATACCGCTTCTATGTAAAGGGAAATATTTTTGTGAGCAAGCCGAACAAATAAGTTTTTCAAGCGTATATACCTCATCCTAATTTTAAAAAGATGAGCGTACATCCAACAACCGAAAGCCTGAAATATTTCCGCGACGAGATAAATGAAGTAAAAACTGCTATGCTAACCACCTACAACGCGGACAGGGGCTTTAGCAGCAGGCCTATGGGTACTGCGGATGTGGACGACGAGGGCAATATCTGGTTCTTCACCAATGAGCATTCTGAAAAAGCCAGCGAAATATCTGTGGAGAATACCATTTCCTTAACTTACTCCGATCCAAAGAACCATACCTACCTTAGCATTATAGGCGAGGCAGAACTGCTGGATGATAAAGCGAAAATGAAAGAGCTATGGAACCCTTTTATAAAAGCCTTTTTCCCCGAAGGGCTTGAAGGCCCCGAACTTATGCTGTTAAAAATTACGCCTACCGATGCCGAGTACTGGGACAGCGATAGCAGTAGTATGGTTGTACTCTTTAATATGCTGAAGGCTGCGGTAACCGGCAAACGCTATGATGAAGGCAAGCATGGGAAGATAGCGCTGTAGGTTGACCTTATATCTGCCTAATCTATAGGTTTTTAAATAACGAATCCTCAAGTTTGAATGTGAAGCAAATCAGACCCAGGATTGCATGAGGGGCTTGCTTGCTATTGCAATTTCTGTAGAAAGCCGTAATGCTTCATCGGTGTTTTCCCATCAGGCATTTGGTTAAAGGCCTGGTATATTACATAGGTTTTATCCTGGTCTATACCTTTAAGGACACCGCCAATATTTTTCTGTACCTCCTTATTTTCGGCTTTTAAAGCGATGGTATCTGCGAGGTTTATGGCAGACAGGTATTTAATTACAGGGTAAATGCCTTTATACGGCTCTGCGGCCAAAAGTTGCGGGGTTATTGCAAAAACAGATGGTTTAGTAGCAACGGCAGTTAGCGTTACAGGGAATTTATAAGCGGCGTTGGCCTCACTGACAACCTTTTCAAAAAAACTTTTCATCACAGCATCATTCTTATAACTCATAAGTTTATCACCTGGTGCTTTAAGTTCCGAAGCTGTGAACATTAGGTTAGCGGCATCAATTAAGCTGCCTTTATTGTATAGTTTTAGTGCGTCGTTATAAAAATCGGGGGCGGTTTTATTTAGTATTTTATATTCGCCAACTTGCAGGATGTTTATTTTCCAGGCGTCATCGTACTTGCCATAAATAGCAAGTATTAAGCAGGTTACCGGTAAGTTTTTTGGCGAAAGTAACGATACATACATCTCTTTGTTTAATGCCGTATAGTTAATGGTATAATCGTTACTGTTCCCTTTGTTGGATATGAGCGTGTTGTTAACCCCAGTACCGGAATTCTTGGTATAGTACTCATCAACAACTTCATAATCCGCCGCGTTGAATGATTTGGCAACGGCAGTCATAATGGTATCCATCTTTGTACCGGTTTGTGCGAGCAAGCCCGGCGACATCAACTTTTTCGCTGCGGCCACATCGTTTGCCATAAATGCCCGGAAGAGTTTCTTATTTAGGGGGTGTATCTCGGTTTGTATACCGCCATCGATATGGTCGTTAACCCAGGTTCCGTTGGCGCTAAAATTGCAACTGTTAATTGCTGGAATCACTAAAAAGGCGAGCAATAAAAATGCGATGTGTTTTTTCATTAAAGCAAAAATTCGTTTACTAAAGAAATGAAAAAAACCGCACAAACTAATAGGTTTTTCAAAAACTATGCTTCTGTGTGTTTTAACACGTCATCCAGGCTGTAAAAAACCTTCAAGCCCATATTTTCCGCATACGCCACATCGCCGTCCGCGCCTTTTGATGCACCCTCTATACGGAGGATAGCATCGCAACGGGTAATTAACCTGTGGGCAATGGGATAGGAGATCTCCTCATAAATCTCGTCGCCCGGGTATTTGCTGCCGGCTTGCTTTAAAAGCGGCAGGGCAAACCACTCGCCAATAATAGGGATATGCCCGGCGCGGAACAGCGCTAAAGCGGGTTCTTCCATGCGTTGCAGATTTTGCGCCATCAGGGTTGGGTCGTCGTTGGTTCCCGAACGGTAGGGGCCGGCGATAAGGATAGTTAGGGATCTCTTCATGACACCAGGTTATTGATTTGTGCGTACTGTAAAAGGATAATGGTTTTGGCATCGCGGATCTCGCCGGTTTTGATCATTGCCAGGGCATCGGTAAAAGGCAGTTCTAATACTTCAATATTTTCATGTTCATTAGCCGCGCCGCCGCCCTCGTTTACTTTCATGGCGCTTTCGTATTCTGCCACGAAGAAATAAAGTATTTCTGTAACCGAGCCGGGCGACATATACAGCTCAAAAACCTTTTGTACCGATGATATTTGGTAACCCGTTTCCTCCTCCGTTTCGCGGCGGATGCACTCTTCCGGGTTGTCGTTATCCAACAGGCCGGCGCAGCATTCTATCATCATACCATCTTCATTTCCATTGATATATGTAGGTAACCTAAACTGCCTGGTAAGTATTACCGTACCCTGCAGTTTGTTGTAAAGCAGGATAACCGCTCCGTTCCCACGGTCGTAAGCCTCTCGCACCTGGGTAATGGTGCTACCATCATTTTGTGTCCCTTCAAACGTGACTTTCTTTAGGGTGTACCAGTTGTCGGAGAGGATATCCGTTTTAAGTACATTAACATTTTTCATTTATAAATTGATCGATTTTTGATTGTTATTGATTATATTTGAACAAATTACCGAATAATAAAATGAACTTTCAAAAAAGGAAGCAAATAATTTTTGAAGAACTGGAGAAGCAGGGCGAGGTGGATATAAAAAGGCTGGCTGCCCAACTGGGCATATCAGAGATCACCGCCCGGCGCGATCTGAACCAGCTGGCCGCCGATGGCGTGCTGTACCGTACCCATGGCGGTGCGGTAAAAGTAAACCCGAATGAAAAGCCGCACATGTTCGCCAACAAAACTGCCCAAAATGCTGCTATAAAAGATGCCATTTGCCGGGTAGCTGCCGCACAGATAGTGGATGGGGATGTTATTTTTATGGATTGTGGCAGTACCGTTTTCCGGCTTTGCCAGTTCATTAAACACAAGAAGGTAAAGGTAATAACTAATTCGCTGCCTGTTATTTATGAGTTACAGGATAGCACCGTGAGCCTAAACATTATAGGCGGCGAGCTGGATGCCGAACGGCAGGCTGTACACGGCAGCACCGCAAACGAGCATATTGCCAAGTACCGCGCCACCAAAGCTTTTTTAGGTGTAGACGGTGTATCCATAAACGGGCTTTTCGCCAATAGCGAAAAAGAAGCGGATATCACTACTGCCTTTGCAAACAACAGCGCTTACACGTACATGCTTTGCGATGCGGCAAAAATAGGCAGGGAAACTTACCTTAACTTTGCTGGGCTCGGTCTTATCAATGCGGTTATCACTAACGCTGATGCGAGTAAGTTAACGGGCTTTGAAGAGCAGGGAATGGCGTTGTTGTTTGCATAAAGTTCACGGTAGTGGGACCACAAAAAAGATTACGTCATGCCGAATTGAGGCTACCTTTATGATGGGGTACTGAAACAAGCATGACGGTTTGGTTATTTTTTTTGTGATTGGGCGTAAGCTTAAATAGTAAACGAATTACTCCCCGCCTTCAATGGGTATGTTTTTGCCTTCCATACCAATACGCCAGTGGTTGCTTTTGGCAGGCTGATGTTTATTTTCCATTTGCCTTTATCAAGAGCATAACCTGCAGCAACTTTACCATTCGGGTGAGGTATCTCGCCGCTGATATTGGTGAGTGTACCCAAATGTGGCTCGATCTTTACCTTGCTAAAACCCGGTGCATAGCTATCAATCCCTAATACAGTCCGGAAAAACTCAATGTTTGGGCTAGAGCCCCATGCGTGGCAATCAGACCGGGATGTATTTACATCGGAGTACTCGGCCCAGGTTGTAAGGCCCATGGCAATGTTTTCGCGGTAAATATCCAGCCAGTTTAGGTAATCATTACCCAGCCCCGCTTTTACCAATGCCTGGTTAAGGTAGTATTTAAAGTAAACCGAGCATTGGATCAAACTGGTGTCTTTCAGCATAGCCGTAGCCACAGCTTTTACGTCGGCACTGTTGACCAGGCCGGTTAGTATGGCCAGCGAATTGGCATGTTGAGAGTAACCGGTTTTTTCTTTGGTATCGGCAAATAATTTCTTAGCCGGATTCCAATACTTTCGTTGGATGGTAGTCTTTAACTGGGCAGCTTTTTGTGTATATAAGCTGGCGTAATCCTGCAAGCCAATTTTGCCTTCCATCTCTGCCGCCCACTGGTAGGCCATCAGTAGTTGCAGGTCATAAATAGCTGCGGTACCATCCTTAGCGTCTACGCCGCCTGCGAAATTGCCAGCCCAATCTACAAAAGCCCAGTATGGCGTGTTTTTTACAGAGCCATCTGCCTGCTGGTATTTGCTGAAAAAATCAAGCACCCCGCGTTCGCCCAATAATTTGTCCTTAATAAACTTATCATCGCCGCGATACATCCAATAATCGTGCAGCATGCCAATGTACCATAACGAGAACGGCGATATCACCTGGGTCCCCCGCGAAGGATAGCAACTGGCGGTTATCCCCTCGGGCAAGCGCGAGTGGTCCATTTGGTTAAGTGCATTACGTGCCAGCCGGTCATCATTGGTATTATAATAAGATACCATGGCCTGTATGCGGGTATCGCCGATGTATTGCAGTTGCTCGTAATATGGGCAGTCGGTATAAGTTTCCCAGGCGTTTAATCTCGCAGTAAGCCAGCCGATATCCAGCATTTGTTTTATCTCGGCATTATCTGTGTTCATTACCGAGGCTTGTTTGAAGGGATAGCCCGTAAAAGTGCCGTACAGGTCATCAATCACCAGCGGCTCGTCCTTTGTTTTTACAATAAGCCTGATATAACGGAAGCTGCGGAAATTTAAGGTGGTGAACGATTGTTCTTTGCTGCCATCGGCTATCAGGCTATCTATCCTCGCTACAAACTCTTTTCCGTCCACATCGTTACGGTTGCCTTTTATAACGCCCCCGCTACCTTTTTTATAAAGGGACTCGGCATAGCCGAGGGATATCCCCGCATCTTTGCCGCCGCTAAAATTTAAGGTTACGTAGGCGTTTGTTAAAAAGGCCTGGTCGAGCAGCAAAACCGCCGTGGTATTGGCTGGTATAGCAACCTGAGCTTTTTGCTGCGGGAAACCGGCCGGGGCTGTAACTCCAACTGCACCACGCAATTTAACCAGGCGCTGGTAAGTCATTTCTCTTGCGGGTAACGAGGAGGGCACCAACGCCCACTCTATACCCCATGCGGTGCCTTTAAGCCTGCCATCGGCGAGTTTATTTGCCCCGGGCCAGGCAGCATCATCAAAGCCTGCAACTTTCCAATTCCCCTTAACTGTTTTGCTCACATAAACCATTTCGCCTTTGCTGGCGGCAAAAAAGTAGCCCGGTACAGGTTCGTGCCCAACATCGCGGATGCTTTTCCAGGTTTCATTGGTATTTAATATTTCTTCTGATGGAGAATTGCCTTGCAAAATGAAACCGGTGCGGACGCTGATCTGCGCGGCCGGGCTGTATTGCGCCTCGTTCCAAACCATCGCAGCTATGGTGTTTTTGCCGGTGATGAGGTAGGGGGCAAGGTCGACCGTTTCGTAATTCCAATAGTAAGTATCGCCTCGCGCCGGCCCTAATGACACCAGCATACCATTTACATACAGCTTGTACCGGTTATCCGCAGATACATGTACCACAAACTTTGCGGGCTTAACAGCTAACTCCACAGTTTTGCGGAAATAGAACACGCCGTAAGTAGAGCCATTATCGCCCTGGGCCGCTATCCATTTGGCATGCCACTCTTTGGGGGCAGCCGCAGAATTGGGGGTTTGCGCAAAAGCACACTGAAATGTAAAAGCGATTAGCAGTAACGTAATTAATGTTCTCATGAAGATATCAATTGGATGTACAATAATAAGAAAAGATTTGATAAATCGATTTAGCAATATAAAAAAATTCCCACCGCGTCATTGCGAGGTACGAAGCAATCTCTACGCCGGACAGGTCGCTTTGCAAATTTGCCCTGCTAATCGGGAGATTGCTTCGTACCTCACAGCAATGACGTTCTGGAGATTTTGTTTTTGACTCCTAACGTGTTCAGACAGCTTCGTCTTCCATCTTAAAAAACGAAAACGAAGAGTGTCCGTACTTACGCTGCTCCACAAAGGCAGGGTGGTTGCTTAGGTTTTGCATCGATTGGTGCTCTACTATCAGCAACCCGCCGGGTTTTAGCAGGTTTTTGTTGAAGACTATTTTGGGGATCTCTGGAATCTTGTTGAGGTCGTACGGCGGATCGGCAAATACAAGGTCGTACTGCTCGGTTTCCATGTCGAGGTATTTAAATACGTCGGCCTTAAAAGTCTGTATCTGGGTTAAACCATGCTGGCGGCTGGTATCTTTCAGGTAAAAAACACATTGCTGGCTACGGTCTACACCAACAACTAAAGCCGCGCCTCGCGAAGCAAACTCCATGGCGATATTACCTGTGCCGCTAAAAAGGTCGAGCACGGTGATATCTTCAAACTCTATCTGATTAAGCAGGATATTAAAGAGTGCCTCTTTGGCCAGGTCGGTGGTGGGGCGTACGGGCAGGTTTTTTGGCGGGTTAAGCCGCAAGCCTTTTAGTTGTCCTCCGATGATGCGCATAGCGAAAGGGCAGCAAGGCTAAGTATTTTATGAGGTACAACCTGCTCGGGCAGTACAAGCACTTTAGTGTCGTTTATCTTCACGTTGCCAAAAAACTCTGCCAAGTAGGTAAAGCTTTTGTCGGATGCATTTACATCACCGCTAAGTATCAGGGTAATATTTTCGGGGCTTAGGGCAAGTTCATCAGCAACAAAGGCGCTGAAGTAGGCAAGTTCTTCGTGATTCTTGTAAGCGAAAGCGTTGTAAAAACGGAGCTTGTTATAAGTAAAGTTTAATATCTCTACGGTGCCATTCTCTATGTTCAGGTACAGATCGGTACTGGTTGGGTAGTTGTTGGCTATGGCGGTAATCCAGCCTTTTGCGCGGTAAACCAATGTTTCATTCTCAAAAACGCCCTGGGCAGCCGCTGCCGCTTGATCTACTTTATAAATGATGGTATTTTTGCTATCCAGCGGCTGGGCGTAAACTTTATCGGTTTCTACCACATCCAGCAGGCGGGCAATGTTGGCGGCGTACTCGTTATCAAAAAGGCTTTCGGGCATCAGGGTGAAGCCGCCGGCGGTAAGCCCCGTTATTACCTGCCTGTAGTCGGCGGTTAATACAGCGTGCAATTCCTGCGGGTTGGTCAGTTCGGTAAGGGGGCAGTTCTCGGCCCAGGCTAACAGTTTGCGCTCGTCGGCTATGGCATAACTAAAGCTATGCGGGTCAACCTGCAATAACAAATTGTAATTTGTGGCCTCGGTGAGGTTCAGTTGCTCGTCGGTGTATTTGTAATTATGTTCGCTCATGCAGGTTTAACAAAAGTAATATTTTTTCGGCTTACTTAATTAAGATAGTTTCTCCATTTTTGCTCCGTGCCATCCTCAGAACAAATATCCTCATCCTTTCCGCATCAGCCAAACGCCCAGCAGGCCGAGCTGTTTGGCAAACTGCACCGTTTTTTGCAAAGCGATGATGGCGATGAGTGCTTTATCCTGCGTGGCTATGCTGGTACGGGTAAAACAACAGTGGTAGGGGCATTGGTGAATGCTTTGCAAAACTACCGGCTAAAATCGGTACTGCTGGCGCCAACGGGGCGGGCTGCTAAGGTGATCACCAATTACAGCGGGCGTAAGGCATTCACCATCCACAAGCGCATCTACCGAAAAAAATCGGCAGTGAATATGGATGAGGCCTTTAAACTGAACGATAACCTGCAAACCAATACGCTTTTTATTGTGGATGAAGCCTCCATGATATCTGATGAAGGCGGCAGTTTCAGCGGGTCTACCTTATTGCAGGACCTGGTGAGCTATGTGTACAACAACCGCAACTGCAAACTGATGCTGGTTGGCGATACCGCTCAGTTGCCACCCGTGGGCTCCATAGACAGCCCCGCGCTGGATGCCAAACTGATGAAGGATAAGTTTATGCTGGATGTGCATAGCTACGAATTAACCGATGTGCTGCGCCAGCAGCAGGATTCGGGCATCCTGTTCAATGTAACCGAAGTGCGCGATATCATCCGCCGCGAAGGGGAGGATTACCCGCAAATCGTTACCGAAGGTTTTAAGGATGTGATCCGCATGACCGGTGCTGATCTGGAGGAAGAGTTAAGTACTGCTTATCATAAGTACGGATACGATGGCACGCTGATCATTTGCCGCAGCAACAAAAACGCCAACCAATACAACATGCAGATCCGCAACCGCATTTTAATGCGCGAGGAAGAACTTACCGGCGGCGACCAGTTGATGATTGTCCGTAATAATTACTTCTGGCTGCAAACCGAGGAGGAGGGCAGCACCGCGTTTATAGCCAACGGCGATATTGTAAAGCTGCGCAAAGTGCGCCGGATGGAGGAGATGTATGGCTTCCGCTTTGCGGATGTGCAACTGGAATTTATTGATTATGCCGAAGACCCGGTGCTGGATTGTAAAATATTGATCGATACGCTCTACTCGGAAGCGCCTGCCTTAACGCCCGATAAGCAAAAGCAATTGTACCTGGAGGCGATGAAGGATTACGACCATATCCACAACAAGCGCGAAAAGCACGAGCAGCTAAAACTAAATCCATATTATAACGCTTTACAGGTAAAATTTGCCTACGCTATTACCTGCCACAAAGCCCAGGGCGGCCAATGGGATGCCGTTTTTGTAGACCAGGGCTACCTCACCGAAGAAATGGTAAATACCGATTTCCTCCGCTGGTTTTACACCGCTTGCACAAGGGCCACGCAAAAATTGTTTCTGGTGAATTTTAATGAGAAATTTTTTGTCTGAATCAGAATTTACAGAATTAAAGAATTTTCAGGATGCAAAATAGCAGTCCTAATTCTGTTCATTCTAAAATCTTGTAAATTCTGATTCAGACAATCTACTCCGCCTGCGGCAACTCGATCACAAACGTACTGCCTTTGCCTTCGATGCTTTGCACGCTTATTTTGCCATTGTGGCTTTCTACTATCTGCTTTACAATGCTGAGCCCTATACCAGTAGATTGCTCTCCTTTTAAGCCTGTACGCCCCGCGCCGCTAAAGCGCTCGAATATCTTCGGCAGCATTTCGCGGGGTATACCCAACCCATGGTCTATCACCTTAATAATAACACGCTCCTTTATCCGTTTCAGGTGAATTTCTACCTTATCGGTTTCTTTCGAAAATTTGAGGGCGTTGCTCACCAGGTTATCAATTACCCTCGGGAATTTTTCGTGGTTAATAAGCGCGTAAACCATTTTAACGTCGCTTACCAGTACCACGGTATTTTTACCACCCAATTGCACCCGCCAGTTGCTTACAACACCTTGCAAAAAGTGGTTTATTTCGGTGCGGTGAATGTCAAAACTGGCGCTGCCTTCGTTGCGGGCGGCCTCCAGCAGGTCGTCTATAATGGTGCGGGCCTTTACGCAGCTTTGGCGCATCATGTCCAGGTTATCCTTGGTATCTTCATCAATATCCTCCATCTCCATCATCATCGCTAATGATTCTACCGCCGCTATGGGGTTACGCAGGTCGTGTGCTACGGTACCCAATACCTGGTTTTTAAAAATGTTGGCCTTTTCAATTACATTGTTTTTCTCGCGGATCTCTATCACCTGTAAATAATAGCTGGCCTTGTAGGAGAAGAAATACCGCGAAGTTAAAAAGAAGCCCGATAGCAGGATGAACGATATCATCTGGTTATAAGTCATTTCCGTGGCATCGGCCTGGGCGTGGAAAAGCAATATGGTAAACAGCAGCTCGATACTTACCAGCAAAACGATCATTTCGTAATACTCAAAAACAAACAATACGCTCACCATACTCAGGGCTAATAGATAGAGCGTCAGCGCGTTGCTCGGGTCGGCAGTGGCAATAAAGCTGGAGTACATGCCGCATGATATGATGTATAGCGAGAATACAAACACAAACAGGGCCATGCCCGCCGAGCTTTTTTTGGTTTGCGCGAAATTGGCAATGAACAGGTTGCTGATGATATAAAAAAAGGGGGTTACGATGATGTATATCCAGTTAGTGGAGCTAAACTCCGGGAAGTTTTGTGCCTTTGTTAAACTCTCCGGGAAGATATGGTACAGGATACGGATAACCAGGTTCAGGATAAAAAAAATCAAACTGGCGGTACGTACACTCATCAAGTTTTGATAAGTGTAGTAATTGCGGTACGCGTTACTGTACTTTGCCGGTAGTTTAGAAAAATAATGAGTATCCAAGTTGTTTTAATAAGGGTAAGCAAAAGTATCATTTAGTAATCAAAATTAAAATAGTTCCATTTTAAGCAATGCAAAATGGCTGATTATAAAAATTTTAATGCCAAACTGACGGCGGCTGAAACTTTTAAATGCCAAATTTTCCTTATTACGGCCGTGGCAATAGTTTTGAGCATACCTTGATACTATGAATTTCAACAACTTTACCATAAAAGCACAGGAGGCCGTTCAAAAAGCTTCCGAAATAGCAACCGGCAACCAGCAGCAGGCTATCGAAACAGCACACTTGCTAAAAGGCTTGCTTTTGGTTGATGAAAATGTAATAACCTACTTGTTAAAAAAACTGAATGTTAATATTAATAGGCTGAACGAAACGCTGGACACGCAGATAGCCTCGTTCCCGAAAGTGAGCGGGAGCAATGTGTATTTATCATCTACCGTTAACACCGTGCTGCAAAAGGCGCAATCGTACCTTAAAGAATTTAAAGATGAGTTCGTGTCGGTAGAGCATCTATTGCTCGGCGTATTGGCCGCCGGCGATAAAACTGCATCGGCCCTGAAAGATTTTGGCGTAAACGAAAAGGACCTAAAGAAAGCCATCACCGCATTACGCGGCGATAATAAAGTAACCGACCAAAACGCCGAAGCAACCTATAATGCTCTGAACAAATATGCCCGTAACCTGAACGAGTATGCCGAAAGCGGTAAGCTCGACCCGGTAATAGGCCGCGACGAAGAGATCCGCCGCGTAATACAAATATTATCGCGCCGTACCAAAAACAACCACATTTTGGTGGGCGAGCCTGGTGTAGTTAAAACCGCCATTGCCGAAGGTATTGCTTTCCGTATTATTAAAGGCGATGTGCCT
>CBFGNE010000008.1:0-16428 GCA_965649995.1 uncultured Mucilaginibacter sp. | reverse complement strand
GTACATGATAACAGAACCTACTACAGGCAACCAAACAATAGTAAAATGGGGCTTCGCAAGTAAAATGCCTTACCCCATGAACGCTATGTTGCTGTTTATGGACATGGGCGAAATGCTGGGGAAAGATTTGAGCATTAGCCTGCAAAACCTTAAACAAATAGTAGAAAAACAACCACAAGAAATATAAACAATGGCAACTTTTAACCCGTATTTGAACTTTTTGGGTAACACCGAAGAGGCATTCAACTTTTATAAAAGCGTTTTTGGCGGCGAATTTACCGTACTGCAACGTTTTAAGGATACCCCACATGGTGGGCAAATGAGCCCTGTGGACCAGGAGAAAATAATGCACGTTGCGCTCCCGCTTGGAAGCAACACTACTTTAATGGGTACCGATGCACTGGAAGCTTTTGGCCACACTTTAACGTTCGGCAATAACGTCTCCATCGCTTTTTCGCCGGATACTTTGGAGGAAGCAGAAAAACTTTTCAAAGGGATATCTGAAGGGGGCGTTGTACAGATGCCTTTAGAAAAGATGTTTTGGGGCGCTTATTTTGGCCAGTGCACCGATAAATTCGGGTTGCAATGGATGGTAAATGTTGAAATAAAAGATTAATTACATTAAAAAACTAAATATTATGAAAATTGCGATGATCATTGTACGCACCCTGATGGGGCTAATGTTCCTTTTTGCATCAGTGGTGGTATTGTTTAAAATTGATATGGGCAAAATGCCCGAGATGAGCGAAGCCAATAAAACTTTTATGGCAGGTATAATGGCCTCCGGTTATTTAATGACATTAATTAAAGTGACCGAACTTGTTTGCGCTATAGCCTTTTTAACGGGCAGGTTTGTTACGCTTGCTACAGTGGTAATATTCCCGATAACGCTAAATATATTACTGATAAATGCTTTTGTTGCGCCCGATGGCGTGCTTATGGCCGCACTGTTATTGCTGGGGAACTTATTCCTGGCCTGGTACTACCGTAAAAACTACGCTTCGTTGTTTGCGGTTAAATAGCCCAAGATTTAACCACAGAGAGTACCGGGAAAACGCAGAGTTTCGCAGAGATTTTTTTGTGAAACGCTGCGTTTTGTTTTTACAAGAGGTGTGTATAGCCTCTGCGTAGTCTCTGTGCCCTCTCCGCGCACTGTGGTTAAAATATTAACCATGCAAATCTCAATTGCAAATCAACCTATATTTGCCGTATGAAAAAGCTTTGGCTGTTTATATTTTTCCTTTCGGTAGTCACGGTTACCGGTAAAACCATTCACCGCAACAATACCATCCCCGAATTTATGAAGGGGAAATTTAAGGATGATTACGGCATCAAATACGAGATAAGCGATACCCTGTGGGCGCAATTGCCCCGCAGTAAGTACCGTATTATTAAATGGAACCTGCAGGAGCAATACCTGGTGGCGCGCAATAACGAAGGCAACCCCGGCGAAGGCGGTTTATACACCCGGATAGATTTTATGGAGTTTAAAAACATGTCGCCATGGAAATGGGGGTATTGCCTTACCGCCTACGATGCCAAAACAGATGTAATAGCCGAAAGTATGGCAAAGGCAGACCGCAAGCATCCCAAAACCGGATGTAACGGTTTCCCGTTTTCGCGGATGAAAATAAACGAATGACAAAAAAGCTGCACCGAAAGATGCAGCTTTTTTATGGCACAGTAGCTTCAGCCGACGCTGCTAAAAAACTTATTTCCCAGCCCTTTTATTCAGCTCATCAATCGGCATTATCAACATACGACCTACTGGTACTTTGCCTTTGTAAGTTATCACCTTTAATTGCGTTGCATCAATAGGTACAGTAAGAGCGCTAGTGTATTTAGGGTAAAACCTATCGGGCGACGAATTATCAAAACTATAATAAATATCCAACCCCGGTACTTCAGGCGTAAGCGTTACACTCAAGCTTTTATCTGCATTGCGGATGGCTTTAAACGTTGGGGCGTAAACGCTTGGGGAGTATTTGGTTTCTGACAGGTTAAAGCGCTCAAACTGTTTCTCTACCTTCGGAAAGAAGGTTGAAAAATTCTTTTTGGCTTTCGGCGACCATACCGATTCTGACACGGCAAGTGCCCGCGGCCATATCATATACTCCACCTGGCGGAAATTGTAAACCTGCTCGGTCCACAAGTTTGCCTGGCCGCCTTTTATCAGCCTGGCATCAACGCTATCCGGTACGGGTTCAAACTCGTAAGTTTTGTTTAGGCGCAGGGTGGCATACACAGGTGGCTCGGTTATGCGGTCGCTTTGCATGTAGTCCAGGTAAACATAAGTGGTTGGGCTCATTACTACTTCGTGGCCCATTTTAGCGGCTTCTATGCCGCCTTTTATGCCGCGCCAGCTCATTAGTGCGGCATTGGGGCCAATGCCGCCTTCCAGTATTTCATCCCAGCCCATAAATTTTTTGCCCTTGCTTTCTACAATCTTCTCTACCCGTTTTTCAAAATAGCTCTGCACCTCCTCCATGGTTTTCAGGTTTTCTTTTGCCATCAGCGCTTTTACCTCGGCACTTTGTTCCCAAAAGTTTTTGGCGCATTCATCGCCGCCCATATGCATATACGCAAAGGGGAACAGTTCGGCAATCTCGCCAACCACTTTATCCAAAAACTCATAGGTGTACTCGCCAGCAGGGTTCAGGGTGTTATCAACCAAAGCAGGGTGGCCCGGTTTCGACCAATCCATTATCTTCTCTCCGGAACGTACTTTGTATTGGTCTGCCCCCGGTGTAGCCGATAGTTGGGGGTAAGCGGCCACTGCAGCAAGGCTATGGCCGGGCACATCAACTTCGGGCATAATATCTACAAACCTGTCTTTAGCATATTTTACTAATTCGCGGATATCATCCTGCGTGTAAAAGCCGCCATAGGTGCGCGGCTCGTCGGCTGGTGGTGCTTTAAAATCACCAAAGGCACCTT
The DNA here is from genome assembly GCA_965649995.1 of uncultured Mucilaginibacter sp. Lineage (GTDB taxonomy): Bacteria > Bacteroidota > Bacteroidia > Sphingobacteriales > Sphingobacteriaceae > Mucilaginibacter. The sequence continues at coordinate 13,491 of CBFGNE010000008.1, read as the reverse complement.
CGCGTTTTGCATTGTAGGCACCCACAGTTGTTAAACGCGGAAGGCTTTTAATCTCAATTCGCCAGCCCTCATCATCTGTAAGGTGCATGTGCAGCAGGTTAAATTTGTATTTAACCATATCATCAATAAAGTGCTTAACTTCCTGCTTGGTAAAAAAGTGGCGCGATACATCAAACATCAACCCTCTCCACCCAAAGCGGGGATAATCGTATATATCCACAACAGGTACCGCCCAATTTACGTTTTTGGCTACTTCCAGCCCCTCAATTTCTTTCGGCAGCAATTGCATCAGCGTTTGTGCGCCGTAATATAAACCGGCTGGCTGGTTTGCGCTTATAGTAATACCTTTAGCCTTTACGGATAAAAAATACCCCTCCTTGCCAATGGTAGCGTCGGCTTTTTTATTGAGCACCAATTTTATGGTTGCCACCGGCGCCGTAGCTTTTACCGATACCGTTTTACCCGCAGCGGTACTGAATTTGTTTTTGAGCAGGTCCAGTACAGGAATAATTTCGGGCGCGGATGGAGCTTCAACTACGATCAGTTTCGGTAATACAAACTGCCCGGTATGTTTGGTAATTTTAACAGGTTCGGGGATTATGGCAATATCGGACGTTGCTTGCTGCGCAAAGCTTAACGAGCCAAAAAGGCAGGAAAATACCAGTAAGGGTAATTTTTTCATGGATAATAAATTGATGGTTTATGAGAGGTAATAGGGTGCAATTTATGACTTTTTAAATAAAATTAATAAGTTTTTTTACAACCGTCAATCTCAGGTTTTATGCGGTATTTTATTATTGGGAAATAAAATTTCCGGTTGGTTTTTTTGTTAAATTGCCTGCATAAATCTCACAATTGCGCCTGCAATTTTATAACCAATTTATTAAACTTTAATTATTAAACATGTCAACTGATCGCAGAAAATTTCTCAAGCACCTGGGTACTTCGGTGTTACTTACGTCGGCCTCGCTTACCAGCTTTGCTGCCCGCGAGGAGCACGAAATACGAACGCTACGCGCCCAAAAACGCATCACCCCTAATGATAAGATACGCGTTGCCACCATTGGCATGGGTATAATGGGTTTTAACGACACTAATGCTGCGCTAACCAGTGCCGGTGTAGAACTGGTTGGCGTTGCGGATCTGTACAAAGGCCGGCTGGATAGGGCAAAAGAAGTTTATGGCGCAAACCTGTTTACTACCGATGATTACCGCGAGCTTATCCTGCGCAAGGATATTGATGCTGTAATTGTAGCCACCAGCGACAACTGGCACAGCCAAATAGCTATTGATGCCATGCGGGCGGGCAAGGCGGTGTATAGCGAAAAGCCCATGGTACACCAGATAAGCCAGGGGCTTGCTGAGATACAGGCGCAAAAAGAAACAAAAATGGTTTTGCAGGTGGGGAGCCAGCGCGTAAGCAGCATTGCCTATAAAAAAGCAAAGGAAATGTACGAGGCCGGGGCAATTGGCAAGATAAACGCTATTGAGGCATCGTTTAACAGGCAGGACGCCCTGGGCGCGTGGCAATATACCATCCCGCTGGACCAATCGGTGCAAACAGTTAACTGGGCAAGGTTTCAATCGAATGCGAAAGTAAAATACGATTACGACCCCAATCGCTTTTTTCGCTGGAGGAACTACCGCGAGTATGGCACCGGCGTAGCTGGCGATTTATTTGTGCATCTGCTTAGCGGGATACATTTTATCACCGGCTCTAAAGGGCCTCAAAAGATTTACTCCATTGGCGACCTGGCCTATTGGAAAGACGGCCGTAACGTACCTGATGTAATGAGCGCGGTTGTACACTACGGCGAAACAAAAGAGCACCCGGCTTTCCAGGTTACCCTGCGGGTGAACTTTGTGAGCGGCGACGGCGGCTCAAGCACCACAAAAATTGTAGGCTCGGAAGGGGTGATAGACCTTGGTGGCGAGGGCGAAGGTTTCACCATCCGCAAAAATAAATTGCCGGTAGCGCCAGGCATAGGCGGCTGGGATTCGTTATTTACCTACACCGAAGCGCAACAAAAGGCTTTGATGGACGATTATAACAAACGCTACAATGAGGCACAACGCGCCAGGCAAAAAACTCCTGATGTAACTTACCATGCGCCCGATGGCTATAATGCCTCAAACGACGACTTCGCAAACTTTTTCGATTCGGTACGTAACGGTACAAAAGTAGTGGAGGATGCGGTGTTTGGTTTTAGAGCGGCGGCCCCTTGCCTGGCATGTAACGATAGTTATTTCCAAAACAAGGTTATTAACTGGGATGCCGAAAATATGAAGATAGTTTAAGTGTGATGTTTTCAAAAAAAAGGTCCCGAATTAATTCGGGACCTTTTTTTTACTTTAATATGGCAACCCAGCCTGCTATAATACTGCGGAAGGTATGTGTATCAATTGTATAATAATAGGTGCCTGCAGGCGAACTGCTGCCTTGGAAGGTGCCATCCCATGGTTTGCTGTACCCGGTAGATTGGTATAGCAGCCTGCCATTACGGTTGAAGATGGATATGGTGCTGTTGGGGTAATTCTTTAAAACGGGTATCTGCCAGTAATCGTTTATGCCATCGCCATTTGGCGTAAAAGTGTTAGGCACAACCACATTGCATTCGCCATCAGGTAGCACCTGCGCGGTAAACGGGTTTGATTCAACTATGGGATTAAAAACGCATTTGCCGGTACTCGTCATTATACAAGTAACAACATCGCCATTAGCCAGGTTGGTTGTGCTAAACATAGAACTGTTGCTGCCTGCATTTTTGCCGTTTACTTGCCATTGGTAGCGTGGGCTATGCGGGCCGGCTTGCACATTGGTTGGTATGGCTTTAAATTCCAGCTGGCTGCCACGGCAAATCGGATCGGTATAAGAGGCGAAGATGGTGACCGATGTAGTAACCGATGGTGCTGCCTTTATGGAAACCGGCACCGATGGCGCGGACGCAATGGGCGCGCAGCCGTCATTATTAGTAACAATACAGGTGATTTTATCGCCGGTTGCCAAATCTGAACTCGTAAATTCGGGGCCGCCGTTGTATTTTTCAATTCCATTTACATACCATTTGTAGGCTGGTGTAAGGCCTTCATTCTGCGTTGTTGCTTTGTAAGTAACCGGGAACCGCGCACAGGTATCTATAAAACCCGGGCTTACCGTAACGGTTGGCGTAGGCAATTTTTGAGCGGTGATGGTAAAGGTTACACTGGCATCGTCGTAGGTGCTAAGTCCATCGTGCGCAGTTAAAATAAGGTTAACGGTTTGCCCGTCTGCTAGTACCGTACCGGACGCAGGTGTTTGCGTAAACGTGAAAGTATTGGCACAACTACTTTTTGCGGTGGCTGTAAAACGGTATTCGGGTACGGTGGCCGGGCAAACATCCAAATAAGGGATAAGCACCGGCCTATATTTGCTGGTGATGGTAATAGGGCTGGTGATTACAACAGGTATGTTTTTGCTGGTTTTGTTACTGTAATTGGTATTGTCAAAATACCCGGCCACCCCGCTGCCTGCTATGGTGCTTACCAGTCCAGCAGGTGTTATTTTGCGGATGCGGTGGTTGTCTTGGTCGGCGATGTACAGGTTATCCGATGGATCGATGCCGATACCCTGGGGGTTATTAAAGGAAGCCACCGTTGCGCCATCACCGTCTACGGAACCTATGCGGCTTGGGCTTCCCGCAAATATAGAAAGTGCACCGGCAGATGTTATTTTATAAATTTTTGGTTCGGATGATGCCACAAAAACATTGCCCCTACTATCCACAACCAAACGCGTAAAATGTAACAAAGGATCGGTTTTGCGGTAAAGGGTCGTAACAAGGCCGGCTGGCGTAATTTTACGCACAGTATTAATATCATTCTCGTCAAAACTGCTTACATACAAATCGCCGTTTGCGGCAAAATAAAGCCCGGCTATGCCATTAAAATCTGCAGTATTACCAATCCCATCTGTATTTTGTTCCTTCCCGCTCCCCGCAAAAACGGCTGCGCTGCTGCCGTCTGGCACAATTTTATATATCCGCGTTTTGTCCGAAACGAAAATGTAACCTGCCTTATCTACTGCTACCGCCTTGCTAAATACCGGATCGAAATCGTTAAAAGGCAGTAGCGCATCATAAGCAAAAGTACTTACGGTGCCATCGGGGGTTATTTTTCTTATCAGTGCATTGCCTACATCGCAAACATATACATTGCCCTGCGCGTCGGTTGTTAAAGTTAGCAGTTCGCGACTAAAGCCTGCCTGTTTTGCTGTGCCGTCGGCTTTGTTGGGTTGTCCGCTTCCCGCCAGGCTACCTACGCGCCCATCAACCCCAATACTTCGTATCCGATAGTTGCCTTTATCAGATATGTACATTTTGCCCGATGATGCATCAAAAACAATGTTGGATGGGTAATTAAATTGCGCGGTCAGCGGATCGAAGGGGTCGGGGCCAAAGCCCGAGGTGATGGTGGCGGTTTGGGGGCCGATATTGCTGCAATTATAAAGGGTGTCCTTTAATTTTGATACGCTTTTCTGTAAGCTGTGTTCGGGCGTTATATCGGCAAGTTGCCCGGGCGTGACTTTAAGGTTGCCGGTGCTGTCCAGCGGGATAATAACCGGGTTGCCTTTGGGGATAATATCCGGGTAAACCACCTCAGGCGGTACTTCGGTAATTATTAATTTTTGTGATGCGCGGGGTGCATCATAATAAAAAGGGTTGCCTTTTTGGTCGGCGTAGATAAAAACAGTGCCGGGCCCAACAATGTGCACCTTTCCATCAGCAATAGATGCTATGCTAACATCACTGGTGCTCAACTGAATTGGTAACGTAGGATTAGTAGGCGTAACTTTCACCAGGAAATCGGGGTCGGTTTCCTTTTTTAACGGAATCGCTTCCATCGTAAGCGATTGGGGTTGGCGGGTAAATTCGTTTACTTGTATATTAACGTTATACTGCCCTTGCCCCTCTGTATTATAGCCTACTATGGTATAACCGGTAAGTGGCCATGGCTTGGTAGGCGTGCCGCTGATGATACCGGTAGTGGCATCAAAAGTAAGCCCGGGCGGCAGGTCGGGGAATATTTTGAAACCGGTTGTTGACACTTTTCTTATTACATTATTACCGGCATCGGCCACGTACAAATAACCTGCATCATCAAGGCAGATACCCGAAGGCTGATTGAATGATGCCAAAGGGCCAACAGCGTCAAGAGCGCCTGTTTTGCCTTCACCGCCGGCAAGCCATGATACAAAATTCTCCTTTACGCCGTATCGGCGTATGATATTATTGCCCCGGTCCGAAAGGAACATGGTGCCCGCTTTAGCTATGGCAATGCCAAATAAGCGTTGAAACACCGCGGTTTTTGCATCGCCATTAAACGCGCCGCGCGACTGGTTAACGCCAAGATAGGTGCTAACAACGGCGGATGGGCTTATTCTTCTTACCATCTCCCCATCTACCACATAAAAATTTTCGTCGGGCCCAACAGTTATACCCGTGATCCCACCAAACCTTGCTTCCTCTCCCGGGCCATCGTAGCCGGGGCCGGGGCCACGCCCCCGTTGCTGGCCGGCAAAGCTGGTGAGGTACTGGCCCGGAAGTTGCCTTACCCGTAAATTATATGTATCGGTTATAAATAGCGTGTTATACTTATCGATGGTAATTCCGGTGGGGAAGGCCACGATATTGTTGGATAGGCCGGATACTCCCGGCGTACCTGCATAAACGCTTACATCCTCCGCAGGGGTTATTTTCCGGATGAGCTGGTTTTCCTGGTCGACAACAAATAAATTACCTGCCGGGTCGAACACCAGCCCGGTGGGATAGGAGAACTTCGCCGCAGTTCCTATCCCATCGGCGTAACCGGCCGCCCCATTCCCGGCAAAGGTACTTACTGTGCCATCGGGGGTTATTTTCCGGATAGCATTGTTGCCCGCATCTGCCACATATAAATTACCAGCTGCATCCAGTTTCAGGTCCATAGGCGAATTAAAGCTTGCTGCCTGCCCTTTGCCATTTACAAGCCCCGCATTGCCCGAGCCGGCAATGGTGATTACCTGACCGTAAACATTTGGTGGTACCGCGCCGCTTGTTGGCCTAAACAGGGGTGTTAATGGCGTAATAGGAGTGCCTACATAAAATTGCTGATCGGGCATATCCCTAAACCGGGGGATTTGAGCATGCACATTGCTTGCCACCAAAATGATGGTGAAGCAGCAAATAATATGTTTTATCCTCAGCACTAACCTGTTTTAATTATATTATATACCGCATTTATTGAAGTATAGTTACCGGCCCCGATAATGGTGGCCGCCCGGTTTTTAAATCGATAACATAATAATAAGTACCGGGTGGTAATTTTTTGCCATTGATGCCCCCATCCCACATTTTAGTGTAGCCGACGGTATGGTACAATCTTTTGCCGTACCGGTTAAATATCGAAAAATCACAATCGGGGAAGCTGTTTAGTTCAGGTATTGCCCACAGGTCGTTTACGCCGTCGCCATTGGGGGTAAAGGTATTAGGGATCTTGATGGCGCACTCCGCATCGGTTTTAACGTAAACCGTAACAGGTGCTGAGGGTACCACAGGGTTAATAGCGCACTTAATGTTGCTGGTCATTTCAACCGTCACCTGGTCGCCATTTACCAGGCTATTACTGGTAAACACGGGGCTATTGGTTCCTTTGGCATCGCCATTTACTTTCCACTGGTAATCTGGCGTAACGTTTGCCGCCGTTTGGCCATCGCCGGGTATCGCGGTAAATGTGACAGCTACACCAGGGCATATGGCATCATTAGTTGATGGCGATACGGATACCGATGTGGCGATAGATGGATCGGTAGATACCCGGTATTCTCCCGATGGGTCGGAGCTCACCGGTTCGCAAAAGTCATTATTGGTAACTACGCAGCTTACCTTATCTTCGGTTTTAAGGGTGCTGGACGTAAAATCTTTGCCACCTGTATGGGCTGAAACGCCATTCACAAGCCAGATATAAGATGGCGCGTTGCCTTCGCCCTGTGGCTGCGCTTTAAATGAAATAGGGCCGCCATCGCAGCGTGCCGATGTTGTAGGCACAACAGTTACCGTTGGTTTGGGCAAGGGTACGGCCGATACGGTGAAAGTTTGATCTTTTGTTTGGCCGAGGTTGTCTTTGGCGGTAAGCGTTACAGTTATTGGTTGGCCTATGGTAACCGGCGAACCCGCCGCAGGCGATTGTTTAATATCTATCTTATTAGCGCAGGTGCTTAGTGCGCGGGCACCATCAGCATAATTGGGCAAAAAAGCCGGGCAGCTTGCAGCAGCAGGTATAGTAACGTTAGCCTGGGTGGTGCTGAATTTAAGTTCGCTAACAATAGTTACTTGCACCGTCACCTTGGCAGCATTACTTTTATTTGTGTTATCTTTTGGCCCGGGCTGGCCAGAGCCTGCCAAGGTAGTAACTTTGCCATTGGTGGTAATCTTTCGGATGCGGTGATTGTCAGAATCGGCTATGTAAAGGTTGTCAGCAGGATCTATAGTGATACCCTGAGGGTTATGAAATCTTGCTGTGAGGAGCGATCCGTCGGCAAAACCTTCGCCGGCCCCGGCATATATAGAGAATTGGGCATCGGGGGTGATTTTATAAATTACACCTGTGGTTGAACCCACAAAAACATTCCCTTTACTATCTACCACAAGGCGGGCAAAACCAGCCGCAGAAGGCAAGGAGTAAAGTGTGGTAACGATGCCGGCCGGCGTAATTTTACGCACGCTGTTGCCATTGCTATAATCATTTATACTCACAAACATATCGCCGTTCCTATCAAACGTAAGGCCGGTTACGCCGGCAAAACCCCCTGCAAATGGCGTTGCGGTGCTGCCATCGGGTGTTACCTTAAATATTTGGTTTTTATTGGCCACGTAGATATTGTTAAAACGGTCTACCGCTATAGATTCGGCGGTAAAGGTTTGGCCGCCGTTAGCAGTCCGCAATGCGGGCATCGCAAATGTTACGGTAACACCGTCGGGCGTTATTTTGCGTACAGCATTGTTAAAAACATCGCATACATAGGTATTGCCCTGCCCGTCGTTTGCGAGCGAGAGTAGGTTGGCACTGAAACCAACATTTGCCCCGGTGCCATCACGATAACCGTTTACACCCCCTGCAAGCGTAGTTACGCGGGTATCGATTCCGTATTTTCTCACCTTGGTAAACGCCTGGTCTGAAACGTAAAAATTGCCCGACGAGGCATCATAGGAGATTGCGCTGGGTTCATCAAATTCTGCATTCAGCGGGTCGGCAGGGTCGGGGCCGTAGCCGGCACCTACGGTTATCGTTTGCGTGCCGATATCTTCGCATGTAAAATTAGGGGTTGGCCTTACAGTAATTGTCAAAGGCGGCGTTTGTGGCTGCGGTATTATTTGGGCGAGCTGCTCTGCCTTTACGGTATAGGTGCCGAACTGGTCTAGCGCAAAAATAAAAGGCCCGCTTAGCGCTTCTACCGTTGGTTTTTCAAAATCTGGCTCGGGCCCTACTTTTATAGGCTGAGATTTATCTTCGGCAGCGGCATACTCAATGTTGCCTTTTTGATGGGCGGTTATAACAGCGGTGCCCTCGCCCACCAAATGGATTTTGCCATTTGCAATGGTGGCTACCGCAAAGTCGCTGCTGGTGTAAGTGATTGGGATTTTAGGATTTGTACTTGTGGCGCCCGGATCAATATCCTGGGCGCCAACAGCTGCATCTGCAAGCGTGCCGAATGTAAGGGTTTGCGGTTTTAACTCGGCCTCGCGCACCTCTAATGTAAAGGAATAAGCGTACTTGCCCGCCGTGTTGTAACCTATAACGCTATAGTTAGATGTTTGTAAAGTTTGCGTTGGCGTACCGCTTATCTCGCCCGTTCTGCTATCAAATGTAAGGCCTGCGGGCAACGCCGGCTCCAGGTAATAGCCGGTTGTTACCATTTTGCAGATAACGTTATTTTTTTCGTCGGCTATATATAGGTTGCCATCTTTATCAATATCTAAACCCGCGGGGCCATTAAGCGGTTTGGAAGATAAGTTAGTAACCAAATCATCTGTACCATAGCGGCGTATAAGGCTGCTGCCATAATCAGCAATAAAAATGGTACCCGCGGCATCCCGTACAATGCCCGATGGGATACTGAAACGGGCGCTCTTACCTAAGCCGTCAAACGAGCCGCTAAAAAAGCTACCCGCAATGGTAACTACATTATCATCATTATCAATAGTGCGTATATGCGAATCATCGCCAAGGTAAAAAATACCGTTTGAGCCAAAGTAAGCGGCGAGAGGCGCATTAAGTTTAGCCCCGGTGCCCTGGCCATCTACCCAGCCCGAAGTACGATCGCCGGCAATAGTGCTCGCGGTGCCGTCGAAGCCTAAATGTCGTACAAGGTTATTTCCATAGTCGGTAACATATAATCCACCATTTTTATCCACAGCAAGCCCCGATGGGAGGTTAAAACGCGCAAAATCCCCTTGCGAATTGACCATGCCCGATACCCCTGCTTTGCCGGCTAAGGTAGTTACCACACCCGCTGCGTTGATTTGCCTGATCACGTGGTTATCCCGGTCTGCAACAAAAATGTTCCCGAGTTTATCTAACGCAATGGCGGTTGGGTTGTTAAAGGTTGCTACGCTGCCAATACCATCTGCCGAGCCTGCCACCCCGGTACCCGCAACGGTTGTAACCGTGCCATCGGGGCTTATTTTGCGGATCATGTTGTTGCCGGCATCCGCAATATAAATGTTGCCTGCTGCATCAATATGCAAATCGTGAGGGGCCTTAAAACTTGCCGATAACGGCGAAGTTGAATTGGCGGCACCCGGCGACCCTGTGCCGGCGAATGTGGTTATCTGGCAAAACACCGTGGCCGGCACAGCTCCCCCTAATTGCGTTGGTCTTATGGGCACAATAGGTGTGCCCAACTTAAACGAGTTTACATTTGGGTAAGTGAACTCGGGTACTTGGGCATAGCTATCGCTTACTGCCAGTATGGCAATTATGTAGATAGCAATATGAAGTACCCGTTTCACAAACGTTTATGCATCATTTTATCTTTCTGGGTTTTACGCCCTCGTAGGTAATTTTCACGGGTATAATAAAGCCATTTGCATCAAAGGCCATTTTATCAATGCAGGTTACCCTGTGGTTGCCATCGGTTTCGGTAAGCGGGCGGCGGTGGTAAACAATATAGTAATCGTCGGTGCCCGGGATATTGATTACCGAATGATGACCTGCACCGGTAGCCACGGCGGCATCCTGTTTTAAAACGGTTCCTATTCGCTTAAAGGGTCCGTTTAAATTGTCGGCAATGGCATATGCAACCCGGTAATCAGGCCCTGTCCATCCGCCTTCCGACCACATAAAATAATACTTGCCCTTACGGATAAACATCACAGGCCCTTCCACGTAGCCTTTGGGGGTTATAGAACGGAACATGCTGCCATCTTCAAACGGTACTATAGCTGTAAAATCATCTTTAAGTTTAGCAATGTTGCAGTGGCTCCAACCACCGTAAATAATGTAGTACTGCCCGTCTTTATCCTTAAAAACAAATTGGTCTATCGGCTGGGCACCATTGTAAAACTTGTCTATTAGCGGCTTGCCCAGGTAATCCTTAAAAGGGCCCTCGGGTTTATCGGCCACTGCTATGCCAATGCCACCCATGGCCTCATTGTTTTGGATATCGTTTGCGCCGAAAAAGAAATAGTATTTGCCATCCTTTTTAACAATGGCCGGCGCCCACATAGCCCGCTTGGCCCATTTTACGTTAGATGAATCGAGGACATTATCGTGCTTTGTCCAATTAACCAGGTCGGTTGATGAAAACGCATCGAAATGAACCTGCTTCTCGTACTTATCCGAGTAAGTGGGGTAAACCCAATATTCCTTGCCAAAAATAGTTGCTTCAGGGTCGGCGTACCAGCCCTGGAAAATAGGATTGCCCGATGTTGTTTTGTTAGCGGTGGTTTGGGCCTGTACATATTGCAGGCAAATTACGCTTAGCACTGATAAAATAAGTATCCGTTTCATTTTTATTTTAGCTGGGCTACCATGTAGCCAATTAATTCTTTAATATAAGTGTTCCATTTGCCGTAAACTACAGGATCAGGAAAAATATCCCAAAAAGATATTCCTGCTCTGTTGGTTTTATAATAGTCGCATGGGTAAGCAACTACCGGTATGTCGGCTTTTTTAAATATGAGTTGTGCCCGCCGCATATGAAAGGCAGAGGTTACTAATAAATAAGGAGGTTTTAAGGTGGTTTTTTTTAGGATGGCTTTTGATAACGAGGCGTTTTCGAAAGTGTTACGAGCGTGGCTCTCTATTAACACAGCGCTATCGGGTATGTTTAATTTGCGCAGCTCCGCCTGTACAAAAATACCCTCCTGGAAACCATCGGGATTTAGGTTGCCGTTACCGCCGGTAAACAACAGGTGCGATGCTGTGCCGTTTTTTAACAACTTGACGGCCTCGGTATACCGGTCATCGGCATCGTTAAAAAAGCCCTGTTTGTTTTCGTCTTCCGATACAAAACCGCCCAATAGTATAAGGCTGCTGTATTTAGTATTGCCGGGGTTATAAGCCTTTATATCCCAAAAATTAGAGTAAAACCTGACCAGCAAGGGGTTGCCAAAAATGTAAATGATCACCACCGCTGCAATAAGCAATTTGCGCGCCCTTTTGGTATTTTTTGTGAAAATGGCGTACACCAGCATGCCAAATACCCACATAAAGGGTAAAATAAGTATATAAAGTACCTTAGAGAGTATAAAATACATAGGTTTTATAATGGCGGTACAATTTAACTCATTTTTATGTATTTGAGGTGTAACGCTTAATTTATTATCGTAGTCTGATAATAATAAAAACCTAATATCATGAGACGCCATTTATTTGCAAGCCTGCTCCTTGGACTTATAACCGCAGGGGCGCTTGCGCAGCAAAACCCTGGCTATGCAGTTGCCCAATTAACCGAAAAACAAAAGAACCAAGCCGTAGATAGCATAATTGCTGTTGTAAATAACCGCTACGTGTTCCCAGATGTGGCAAAAAAAATTGAAGTTTACCTGCGTAAACAGCAGGCCAAAAAAGCCTATGGCAAAATTACCGATGGCAACCAGTTTGCCCAGGCATTAACCAACGACCTGCAAACCGCAGGTAATGATAAGCACCTGCGTGCATCCTATTTCCCCGAGGAACTGCCTGTAGAGAAAGAGCGCGAGTTGATGAGCATCCCACCCGAGCAACGCGAAGGGCTTGGCAATATGCTGATGCATACCAACTACGGCATCAACAAAATTGATGTGCTGAAGGGCAATATCGGATACCTGGATATCGGTGTGTTTGTTACCCCCGAAATGGCGGGCGAAAAGTACGCCGCCATGATGAACTACCTTGCACATACTGATGCCCTGATCATCGACCTGCGCAACTGCGGAGGCAGCATGTCGCCGGATGCTATACCGTTTATTTGCAGCTACTTTTTCGAATCGCCGGTGCATTTAAACGATATCCAATACCGCAAGGATAATAAGCTAACGCAAAGTTACACCTACGCCTACGTGCCCGGTAAAAAGTATTTAAATAAGCCTATTTATGTACTTATCAGCAGGAACACTTTTTCGGGAGCGGAGGAATTGGCGTACGACCTGAAAAACTTAAAGCGTGCCACGCTGATTGGGCAGCCAACCAGCGGCGGCGCTAACCCAGGTGGCGACATTAGGGCCAATAACCATTTCAGGGTTTTTGTACCCATTGGGCAAGCAATCAACCCTATTACCAAAGCAAACTGGGAGCATGTGGGTGTACAGCCGGATACGCTGATTAATACCAAACTGGCATTATACAAAGCCCAGCAATTGGCTATGCGGGCAACTATTGCCACAACAAAAGAGCAGGTGTGGAAGGACGCCTTAAGCGAATGGGTGAAAGAACTTGATGCCAGTAAGCCGCTGTTTAAACCGGTAACCTTCGAGCTTAAGGGTTTTGATAATGCCAAAGAAATTTACGTTGCCGGCACTTTTAACGGCTGGAGCGCAAATGAAACCAAACTGGAGCGCAAAGGCGATAAGTGGGTAGCCTCTGCCGATAGCGAGCCCGGCAAAATACGCTATAAATTTATTGTTGACGGGCAATGGATAACCGACCCCGGCAACACCCGAACGGAAACAAACGGCCCAAATACCGACTCGGTTAAGATAGTGGACTGACGAAAGATGGTGAGTGATGAGAGGCCCGTGGTATTTAATTATACCCGGGCTTTGTCGCTTCTATCAATTAATCAACCGGCACAAAAATAGTTACCGTGGTACCTTGCCCCGGTGCCGAGTTATAAGCAATGGTGCCTTTTAAATAGGCTATACGCGTTTGGATGTTCTTTAGGCCAATGCCTGTAAAGGTTTCAGCTTTGCTTGTATCGAACCCCACGCCGTTATCCTGTATAGAAGCTTCGATACCCTTGGGTACACGATTAAGGGTGATATAGAGGTGCGTAGC